>JBFWSB010000018.1:0-25455 GCA_050248595.1 Kapaibacterium sp. (SeqCode) | reverse complement strand
CAGGCAAATATGTGTATATTCAACAAACATCAGATACAAAGTAGGAGCTCTCATTAACCCCCGACTTCCAGTCGGGGGAAGTGAAGAGGAAGCCGGCTTAAAAACGGCTTCAAGCCGTTGCCTTTCTGCTAACCCTCCAGAACACCCCGATGAATCGGGGTGCTAATGTGAGTTGACGGTTACCCCACGCATTGCTCAAAGACCTTCACGTTCTACGCAAACTGAACACCAACGCACCAATCTGTGTAAATGCACCAAACCACCGAAACAAAGTAGGAACTCTCATTAACCCCCGACTTCCAGTCGGGGGTTAATGAGAAAGCCAGCTTAAAACGGCTTGAAGCCGTTTCTCCCCTCTGCCAACCCTCCAGAACACCCCGATGAATCGGGGTGCTAATGTGAGTTGACGGTTACCCCACCCATTGCTCAAAGACCTTCACGTTCTACGCAAACTGAACACCAACGCACCAATCTGTGTAAATGCACCAAACCACCGAAACAAAGCGAGAGGCCTCATCAGCCTCTCGTTTCGTTTTCCTTCGCTATACTCAAATCCCTATCTTCGCCCCCTGATCTACAAACCAAACCTTGATTGAAGAAATGCTAACTGGTGACATCCGCAACCAAATCGACCGCATCTGGGATGCCTTCTGGTCGGGAGGAATTTCAAACCCCCTCGAAGTGATTGAACAGATTACCTACCTCCTCTTCCTCCGCCGTCTCGACGACTTGCAGACATTGGAGGAAAACAAGGCAAATCGACTGAAGCAACCGATGGAACGGGAAATCTTCCCCGAAGGTGAAGACCCAAAGGGACGACGATACGATGACTTCCGCTGGTCACGCTTCAAACATCTCTCTCCGGGCGAAATGTTCTCCCTCCTCGCCGACCATATCTTCCCCTTCCTCCGAACACTTGGGGGGGATGACTCCACCTACGCCCACCACATGAAAGATGCCCGGTTCACTATCCCAACGCCGGCCCTCTTGGCAAAGGTTGTCGATATGTTAGATGCCGTTCCGATGGATGACCGCGACACGAAGGGAGACCTCTACGAGTATATGCTCGGAAAGATCGCCTCCGCCGGACAGAACGGACAGTTCCGAACTCCGCGCCACATCATCCGGTTGATGGTGGAGTTAACCGCCCCAACTCCGGAAGATGTGATCTGCGATCCGGCCAGCGGAACCTGCGGCTTTCTGGTTGCTGCATCGGAGTATGTGCGGGAACACTACCCCGGCATCTTCCGAAACGAACGGCAGAAGGAACACTTCCACAAGGAGATGTTCAACGGCTTCGACTTCGATAACACGATGCTCCGCATCGGCAGCATGAACATGCTCCTGCACGGCGTGGAGAACCCCGACATCCGCTACCGCGACTCGCTTGCACAGGAGAGTGCCGCCGACGAAGAACGCTACTCGCTCCTGTTGGCAAATCCCCCCTTTGCTGGCTCGCTCGACTACGAGAACACGGCAAAGGACCTCCTGCAGATCGTGAAGACCAAGAAGACCGAACTTCTCTTCCTCGCGCTCTTCCTCCGCCTGCTGAAGCCGGGGGGACGAGCGGCAGTGATTGTCCCCGACGGCGTCCTCTTCGGTTCCAGCAACGCCCACAAAACACTCCGCCGCACCATCGTGGAAGAACAGAAACTCGACGCGGTGATCTCACTCCCCGGCGGCGTCTTCAAGCCCTATGCCGGCGTCTCCACCGCTATCCTCCTCTTCACAAAGACCGATTCCGGTGGAACCGACAACGTCTGGTTCTACGACATGACTGCCGACGGCTGGAGCTTAGACGACAAACGAACCCCACTCCTCCCGGAAGAGAAGCTTGGTCCCGTTCTGAACGAAGAACTGACCGAAGAAGAGCACAAAAGGAACAACCTCCCCGACCTGCTGAAACGCTGGCGAACTCTTCAGCCCCCCCTCACCAATTCATCTGCCGAGCCAACACTCTTCTCCCACTCCGACCCAAACGGAGAAGCTGGGGAGAGAGAACGCCCCAGAACCGCCCAAAGCTTCTGCGTCCCCAAAGAAGAAATCGCCGAGCAGAACTACGACCTCAGCCTGAACAGATATAAAGAGGTTGAATACGAGGAGATAGCCTACCCACACCCGAGCGAGATACTGAAGGAGTTGGCAAAGATTGAGGAAGAGATTCAGAAGGGAATGAAAGAATTGGAGGGGATGGTAGGATGAGTAAATGGAGTAACGTTGAGATTGGTGATGTGGCCGAATTTGTGCGAGGAATCAATTTTAAGCCTGCTGATGTAGTACCTATAACTACGCCAAATACAGTCGCTTGTATGCGGACAAAAAATGTCCAAGCAACTTTAGATCTATCTGATGTTTGGGCTGTTGATAGATCATTTGTTAAGCGCAAGAATCAATTCTTGAGAGAAGGTGATATTCTCGTCTCAAGTGCGAACAGTTGGAATTTAGTTGGGAAATGCTGCTGGATTCCTAAGCTTTCTTGGTCTGCCAGTTTTGGAGGATTTGTCTCAGTGCTTCGCGGCAATCTTCAAAAGATTAATTGTCGATATCTATACTGGTGGTTTTCTTCAGATAGAGTTCAAACTGCTATACGCAGTTTTGGTAGGCAGACAACTAACATCTCAAACTTAGATCTACAGCGAACTCTCAAGCTTCAAATCCCTCTCCCTCCTCTCGATGAACAAAAACGCATCGCCGCCATCCTCGACAAAGCAGAATCTCTCCTCGCTCAACGGCGCGCAGCTCTCGAGAAGTTGGAAGGGTTGACACAAGCGGTGTTTGTGGAGATGTTTGGGGATCCGGTGAAGAATGAGAGGGGGTGGATTGAAACAGTTTTGGGAGAAATCACCACGTTTACTGGTGGTGGAACTCCAAGTCGCAAACGACCTGAATTCTTTGAAGGCTCTATTTGCTGGGCAACCTCCAAAGATATGAAGGGTGAATTCTTGGATGATACTAAAGAACATATAACTAATGAGGCAATTGCTCAGAGTGCCACAAAGTTAGTACCATCAGGAACTATCCTGATGGTAGTGAAAAGCAAAATTCTCGCCCACACTCTTCCAATAGTGATTACAAGAGTTCCAACATGTTTTGGACAAGACATTAAAGGTATTAATGTCAGCGCCCGAGCGAATGTCACCTTCATTGCTACTGCATTACGTGTCAAAGAACTGTGGTTTCTCAAAAGAGCACGTGGTATCAATACAGAAGGACTAACATTAGATCATTTAAGAGACTTCCCCCTGTTGCTCCCCCCTCTCCCTCTTCAACAAGAGTTTGCTCGGCGTGTGGAGTCGATTGAGAAACTGAAGGGATCGCAGCGGGCTTCGCTTGCGGAGATGGAGACGTTGTTCAAGGCATTGCAGGGGAGAGCCTTCCGGGGAGAGTTGTAGGGGGAAGCGAAAGGAGAAATTCAGAATGCAAAGAGAGGAGCAGGGTCATACTCTGGCAAGAGTTCTCTTTGAGAACAACTTCGGTCGGCGTAAATTTCCCCGGAACTCTCATACATCACAGCACCAACAGTACCCGGCATGAAGGCAACTGAAGCCAGACTCCTCGACTTCCTGAAGAAGTCACCTCAGTTTATCATTCCCATCTACCAACGCACCTACTCCTGGATTGAGAAAGAATGCCGTCAGTTGTGGGAGGACATTATCCGCGCTGGCTCCAGAGATAGTGTGGCGGCCCACTTCATCGGCTCCATCGTCTACGTGGAGCAAGGCCTCTATCAAGTCTCTAACCAGTCTCCCCTCCTGGTAATCGACGGTCAACAGCGCCTAACCACCGTCACCCTCCTGATTGCAGCCCTGGCCAACGCTCTGGAGAAGATGGAACTGCACGGGATGGAAGGGGAAGAGTTGTTGGAAGATTTCACGCCGCAGAAGCTTCGGGGCTACTATCTCCTGAATCCTCTTGAGAGTGGCGAACGTCACTTTAAACTCCTGCTAACCCAGACCGATAAGGAGTCGTTGATTGCCATCATGCAAAAGCGGGAACAACCTCGCGAGCACTCCATCCGCGTTATCGAAAACTTCAAGCTCTTCGAGTCGCTAATCGCCGAGCGGAAGGGAGAGCTCCTCTCCCTCTGCAAAGGCCTAACCAAGCTGGTAGTTGTCGACATATCGCTCAACCGGGACCAGGATAACCCGCAGCTTATCTTCGAGAGCATGAACTCCACGGGCCGCGAACTGACGCAGGCCGACTTAATTCGAAACTTCATCCTGATGGGGCTGGAAGCGGGCATCCAGACACGGCTCTACGAAGAGTACTGGCGTCCGATGGAGGTAGACTTCGGGCAGGAGGGATATGCCACCCACTTCGACAAGTTCATGCGCTATTTCCTGACGGTGAAGACCGGGGAGCTTCCGAACATTTCCGATGTCTACGAGGCGTTCAAGAACCATGCCCGCACCACCGGGAGCACAGAGGAGAATGTGGAGAGCTTGGTGGCCGACGTCAGAAAGTTTGCCCGCTACTTCTGCGCCATGGCACTCGGTGCCGAGAACGATTCTGAACTTGCCCGCGCCTTCCACGATCTGCGCGAACTGAAGGTTGAGGTTGCCTACCCCTTTCTGTTAGAGTTGTACGACGACTACGCCAACGGAACTCTTTCCAGAGAAGATTTTCTCTCGGCTGTCAGGCTTGTGGAGTCGTACGTCTTCCGGCGCGCCATCTGCGCAATCCCAACAAACTCCCTGAACAAGACCTTCGCCTCCTTCACAAAATCTGTTGACAAGGGGAACTATCTTGAGAGCATCAACGCCCACTTCCTTCTGCTCCCCTCCTATCGTCGCTTCCCAAGTGACGAAGAGTTCAAGCGAGATATCAAGACAAGAGACCTCTACAACTTCAGGAGTAGAAGCTACTGGCTAAGGCGGATAGAGAATCACGGGCGGAAGGAGCGGGTGCCGGTGGATGAGTATACCATCGAGCACATCATGCCACAGAATGAGCAGCTCTCCTCAGAGTGGGTGGGGCAGCTCGGGGAGAACTGGGAGGAAGTTCACCAGACTTGGCTCCACACGCTCGGCAACCTGACGCTGACCGGCTACAACTCCGAGTACAGCGACCGACCCTTTGCGCAGAAGAGAGATATGCCGGGGGGATTCAAGGAGAGTCCTCTGAAGGTGAACCAGGGTCTGGGTCAGGTAGCGGAGTGGAACGAGGGGGCAATCCGAACCAGAGCAGATAGATTGGCCGGAATTGCGCTCGACGTCTGGGAATCACCTCAGCTTTCGCCGGAGACATTGGCCACCTACCGACCATCAACTTCAACCGGACAATACTCGATACAGGACCACCCCAACCTACTCAAGGGCATTACACAGGAACTGTTTCAGGCGTTTCGAGAGGAGGTGTTGCAGCTTGACCCTTGCGTGAGCGAGGAGTACCTAAAGCTCTACGTTGCCTACAAGGCGGAGACAAATTTTGTGGATGTCACTCCGCAGGCCTCGAGGCTTCGGTTGGCGTTAAACATGCCCTTCCCTGACATCCACGATCCACGCGGTATCTGCAAAGATGTGACCCACATTGGCCGGTGGGGAAATGGAGATGTGGAAGTTCGCCTGACCTCGCTGGAGGAATTACCATACATTGTCGGATTGGTACGCCAAGCACTGGAACGTCAGTTGGGGAGCACTGAATGAATCAACGCAGCAACTTCTCCTTCATTCACTCAGAGTGGCCTCTCGTCTTCGAGGCGGCCAACAAGGTCGAGCTGTTGGTTTACCCCGACCCTCGCGCCGCCTGTTTCTACGCTCGGCGCGCGCTGGAGCTGGCCGTTGCTTGGGTCTACACCTACGATAAAACGTTACGCCTCCCCTACCAGGAGAACCTGAGCGCACTCCTCCACGAACCATCCTTCATCGAAGCTGCCGGTGAGCCTGTCTTCAACAAGGCGAAGCTGATTACGCGGCTTGGCAACAACGCCGTCCACAACCGACGACCTATCTCGCAGTACGACGCACTGCAGGCGGCTCGTGAACTCTTCCACGTCTGCTACTGGCTTGCTCACACCTATGGGCGTGGAGCACGCCCCGCACCCGAGCTGCAATTCAACCGCGACTTACTCCCAACGGAGCAACCGGTCTCGAAAAAGACTGCCAAGCAACTTCAGGAGATGGAACGTCGGCTGCACGATCAGGACGAGAAGCTGACAACACTTCTGGCAGACAAAGCTGCGCTGAGCCAGGAGCTACAACGTCTGCGCGCCGCTACAACAGATGCGAAGAGATCGAACACCCAGTATCGCGACAAGCACAACTATTCCGAGTCAGAAACGCGCGCATTCTTTATCGACCATCTGTTGAAGGAGGCTGGGTGGAAGCTGAACCAGAAACGTGACCGTGAGTACGAAGTGAGTGGGATGCCAAACGGCAAGAAGGGATATGTCGACTACGTTCTCTGGGGTGATGATGGCAAACCCCTCGGGATTGTGGAGGCGAAGAAGACCAGAGAGAACCCTGAGATTGGGAAACAACAGGCAAAGCTTTACGCCGACTGTTTGGAGCGGGAGTTCGGTCAGCGTCCTATCATCTTCTACACCAATGGCTACGACCATTGGATGTGGGATACCTACCACTACCCTCCCCGGAACGTCCACGGCTTCTACAAGAAGGATGAGCTGGAGTTTCTGATCTGGCAGCGCGAGCAGCGCACATCGCTCACAGAAGGGAAGATCAACCCGGCCATTGCCGACCGGTACTACCAGACCCGCGCAATTCGCAGGATTGCCGAGACCTTTCAGCAGGAGAATCGGCGCAAAGCCTTGTTGGTGATGGCAACCGGATCGGGGAAAACTCGCACGGTTATTGCGCTGTGCGATCTCTTGATGCGGTGCAACTGGGTAAAGCGGGTTCTCTTCCTCGCCGACAGGATTGCTTTAGTAACGCAGGGGGTAAACGCCTTCAAACAGCACCTTCCCGACTCCTCACCGGTGAACCTTGTAACGGATAAGAGTGAAGAGGGGCGAGTCTACGTCTCCACCTACCCGACGATGATGGGGCTGATAAACGAACAGCAGGAAGGGCTTCGACGCTTTGGTCCCGGGCACTTCGATCTGGTGATTATTGACGAAGCCCACCGCTCCATCTTCGTGAAGTATCGGGTGATTTTTGAGTACTTCGATGCGCTTCTCGTAGGGCTAACTGCCACACCAAAGGAAGAGGTTGACCGAAACACCTATAAGCTCTTCGACCTTGAGAACGGAACTCCAACCGATGCCTATACGCTGGAAGAAGCTGTGCGGGACAAATATCTTGTTCCGGCAAAAGGGGTTTCCGTTCCACTCAAGTTCCAGAGTGAGGGAATCATCTACGATGAACTCTCTGAGCGGGAGAAAGAGGACTGGGATGCCCTGGAGTGGGAAGAGGGGGAAACTCCCGACCGGATTGACCCGAGCGCAATTAACAGTTGGCTTTTCAACGAGGACACAGTTGACAAAGTACTGGCACACCTGATGGTGCGGGGGCAGAAGGTGGCCGGAGGTGACAGACTGGGGAAGACAATCATCTTCGCAAAGAATCAAGACCACGCAACGTTCATTGAGAGGCGATTCAATGCAAACTATCCCCACCTTAAGGGAGAGTTTGCGCGGACTATCACGCATAACATTAAGTATGCCCACACACTTATCGACGACTTCTCTAAAAAGGAAAACTCTCCCCACATAGCTATCTCAGTTGACATGCTCGACACCGGAATTGACATTCCAGAAGTGGTTAACCTTGTCTTCTTCAAACCTCTACACTCCCGCACAATGTTCTGGCAAATGATGGGACGAGGTACTCGACTTTGCGTAGACTTGTTTGGACCGGGAAGGGACAAGGAGTTCTTCTATGTTTTTGACTATTGCGGGAACTTGGAGTTCTTTAACGAACAGTTTGACCAAACCGAAGGGGCATCCACTCTCTCGCTCGGCAAGCGACTCTTCCAGAGACGTCTTGAGCTGATTGCAGAACTTGATAGCAGAGACAATCCTGAGACAACCCCGAGCAGCGGTATACTCACAGATTCTTCAACACCCTACGGCCAGCAGGGAGAAACGCTCCGGAATAGTGTGGCAACCCTTCTCCGTGAAGAGGTGGCTGCCATGAACCCAAACAACTTTATCGTGCGCCCTCACCGCAAATATGTTGACAAGTATGCAGAGCCTGAAGCGTGGAACTCGCTGACAAACAAGGGGATTGCTGAGTTAAAGAAGAACGTTGCTGGGTTACCATCGGAGCAGAAGGAAGAGAAGGAGATGCTGAAACGCTTTGATCTGTTGATCGCCAGCACACAGCTTGCCTTGCTCCGGAAGGAGCCAACCTTTTCCTCTTTGCGTGAGAAAATATCTGGCATTGCCCGGCTTCTGGAGCGTCAGAAGAATATCCCGATTGTGCGGGAGCAAATGCCTCTCCTTCAACAGATTGGTAGTGACGAGTGGTGGGAAAACATTTCGCTCTCTCGTCTGGAAGAGATTCGTCGTGGATTGCGGGAGCTGACAAGCTTGATTGAGAAGGAGGGAAGAGAACCCCTCTACACTGACTTCGAGGACGAGCTGGGAGAGGAGATCAACTTCACATTCTCAGCCTTCGCCGAGCCGGTCGATCTGGAACGATTTAAAGCCAAGGTTCAGGAGTTCCTGCTGCAACATCAGAATCACATTGCGATTTACAAACTTCGGATGAACGAGCCTCTGACTGAGACAGACCTTGAAGAGTTGGAACGTATTCTGATAGAGAGCGGAACAGGGGAACCAGAAGACATCGCCAAAGCGAAAGAAGCCTCACATGGTCTCGGCCTCTTTGTCCGCTCCCTTATCGGCCTTGATCGCGGAGCGGCCAAGAGTGCACTGAATAGATTTCTCACGGACAAGCATCTGAGTGCAAACCAACTTGAATTTCTCAACCTGATTGTCGATCACTTAACTGAACATGGAGCGATGTCTCCATCTCTCCTCTACACTTCTCCCTTCACTGATATTGCCCCGCAGGGACCAGAGCGCCTCTTTACACCACAACAGATCGATGAGTTGGTCTCTCTTCTCGAGGAAGTCCACAACAGAGCCAAAGCTGCCTAACACTCATTTGCTACCCTTATCTTGCAAACAGAGTTATGGGCTTTCAAGTTACTGGGCGCTACCTCGTGAGTGCGTTGCAGAACTGGTCTGTGCGAACAAAGAAGGGAGAGAAGAGAGTATTGGCTCTCTTCTCTCCCTTCTATATCAATAGCGTTGCCAGATTACACAAGGATGTGCCGCTACTTCTCTCCTTTTCAGGGAGACCTTCCCTTAGATCGCCGTCACAATCAACGGAGCTGATGTTCCGCAGGGAGAGACGATCTGAATGTAGTAGGTTCCATTTGGAACGCTGAGGCCACTTCTATCCAAGCGATCCCAGACAACGTTGTGTGCCCCAGCACTGTAGGCAACGTTGTTTACTAACGTCCTGATGTTTTTGCCCATGCTGTTGTAGATGTTCACTGTCACATCGGTTCCCAACGCGAGGGTAAAGGGAATTGTTGTTGAGATTGTGAATGGTTCCGGGACATTTGCTCCGAAGGTAATACCGCAACCCGAAGCGAAGGCCGACGCCTCCCCCAAGTTTGCAGGAACTACAACTTTGCCATTCACATACTCGGTTCCGCTCGGTGTTGGAATGCCGTATGTGATCGTATAGATTCGTCCTTTGCCGTTATCCCCTCGTTCAGCCCGAAGATCGAACGAAATGTCGAGAGTGCCAGTAGTGGCATTCTGTACGTCAACAGCAATATCTCCCGGATCAAGACCTGCGTCACCTTCGTTGCTCGTAATCGACTGGAGGAATGGAACGCCTGCGCACGGTCCCGAAACATTTACCACTGTATTGATCGTGTGCATCGAGTGATTTGGTGGCCAGAGAATAGGCTGATCCACTATCACCACACCTTCAGAAGCAACTGCTCCCCCTACCAGAGTGTAGATAATGCTACATCCAATGGTGTTATCGGTGAAAGTGAGGAAAGCAGGACGAACGCCGATAGTGCTCGGGGTAAAGACAATACTTGGATTCAGCGTACTTCCGGCACTTACCGTTCCGGCCTGCGTCTGATTCCCCGTTGCAAGCCAAGCATACTCCGAAGCTGATGACCCGGAGATCGTCAACGTGTAGTTGTGGTTCGGGCAGGCTCCCGGTGGATATGTAATGGAGAAGACGTTGTGCGTTCCCCCTCCTGCACACAGCATCAACGAGTCGCCCGGAACCGGTGCTGGCTTTGCATAGCCCGGGTTGCCAAACAAGCGCATGTAGCATGGCTTGAAGCGGAAGATGGTTCCGGCTGGAATCAAGGCAACGTGTTGCTGAATAGTGTTGTTCGACGTAACGCTGCTCACCGTGGCAGTTCCACCCGTAGGAGTAAGACTCAAGAAGTTTGATGTCCCATTACCGATGCCGATTGTAGCTGCTGTTGCCTGCCCGGATGATGCCCAGAGATTACCGTAATGGAACTCGATGGAGTAGTCATTCTCGTATATCCGGACCTGATAGCGATTCATCGTCAAACCACATCCAGCCCACCAAAAGGCGTTGGAAGCGTCTGCAACCTGCGTGTTGAACTCGATGGTGAGCACCCGGTTGGGGGACGTTCCACTCAGGGCATAGTAGATACCTATCGGAGGACTGAAATTACATGCGGCCCCTGCCCCTCCGCCGTCATAGAGATGTTGGTGATCCCACCAAGGAGCAATCACCGGATATAGTGGTGCAGCAGAAAGATCATTGTTGTACGAGTTGGAGGTACTGTTTCCAAAATAGATCGTACCGTTCGCACTGACCGAAAACTTTGTGTAGGCGAGGCAGTCGAACTGCACGGTAAATCCAATATCGACTGGGCCTCCAACCGCACTGTCGTTAAAGGTTCCGTTGGTGGAAGCGTCTGTTCCAGCGATAAGCTGCGTTCCACCGGTAAGGGGTGTATAGGTTCCGGTTGTAGCAGTGAACTGATAGTCCGAGCTTAACAAACTCCAGGAGGGAAGAACGCCAGCAAAGAAGAAGAGTAATGCCAACGCACTTAAGGCAAGGGGAAGTCGCCGAGATACGTGACACTGTATATGATGTATCATCATGGATTCAGAACAGACAAAGTTGTGGTTGGTTCAGACAACGATTTGCTTGATAGTACCGCAATGGTAGACGTGGCCTCTTTTAGAACTCCCGTCGCCATGCACCGGCTGCATAGACATACCGGACACTCGAGTTCGTTGCAAACGAGAATCCACTTACTGTAGCACCATCTGGGTCGTTTGTCGTCACCCAAAGAACCTGTCCATTCGTTCCGCTTGCCGGAAGAGTTACCGATGGGGTAACCGCATCAGCCCCCGTGCTTTGAACGTTAATCACAACCGCATCCGTTGGAATCGTTCCACCGTTGTTGATTGTTGAATACGATAAAACAAAGGGAGCACTGGTATTTGAGAGAAGCGAGACCCAGGCAGCTACATTCATGTCGTAGTGCTGGAACTCGTTATCCTCACTGTTGAAGACTAAAAGTCCGTGAGCCGGAGCAGGAATAGCATTTCGTTGTGCTGTCGTCATGCGAGGGATCAAAACACCCTTCGAAGTAGAGCTAATATCCTGAATTGCCGAAGCATCTGGGACAGCAGTGCCGATGCCAACATCACCTTGCGGATCCGTTGTAGGCTGCGCAATAGTGGCTGTTGCACTAATCATAAAAAGGAAGAGAGGGAGGAAAATCACCACGAACGATGTGCCCCGATGTGTAGTGGTCATGACTGCAACAGTGATAATGAATAGAATGGTCGTTGAAATTGCTATTTCTGAGATCTTTGAAGGAGGGAGACCCAAGTTACGTAGGGGAACCCATGTGGGCAACCTGTTCTGTGCACAACAGAAGAATCAATGTGTGCGAACACCTTATTTAAAACCATATCCGCATAAAGGCTCCGAATCTCATCCCCTCTGAATTTCTCTGCTTTGAGTTTTTACTTTTGAATGTTGAATTCCCTCTCCCTACCCCACTATCCCCTGCCGAACTGCCCACATCACAAGTCCGGCTGTGTTCCTCGTCCCAGTCTTCAACAACAACTGCTTTCGGTATCCCTCAACAGTGCGAGGACTCAAGTAAAGCTTCTCAGCAATCTCCGGTGTGGTTAGCTCTTGGCAAATCAGTTGCAACACTTCTTCTTCACGTTCACTCAGTCCGGCATTGAGAGCTTCTTCCAGTATAGCCCCCTTCCGCTTCCCCCCTTCCAGCCGTTGCAGCATGGCTTGTGAGAGGGCATGGCTGAAGTAGTATCCCGTTTTGTGAACTTTCTCGATTGCTTCTTCCAGCTCTTCCGGTCCACTCTCCTTCACCAAATATCCACTGGCTCCACTCTCCATCATGTGCACCATGAAGTGGGGTGTTTTGTGCATGGTGAGGATCAAGATCTTCAAATCTGGATATCGTTCGCGTGCCAGCTTGCACGTCTCCATTCCTCCGAGCACTGGCATCTCCAGGTCGAGCAGGAGAACGTCAACCTTTACGGAGCCAACTTCGTCCAGAAACTCCTGTCCGTTCGCAGCCTCGAGAGTCACAACGAACTGCGGAACCTCGTGAAGGATGCTGATGATCCCTTTGCGGAACATTTCGTGGTCGTCGACGACAGCAACGTTAATCTGATCCATATAGACCTTATGCTTCAATTGTTGGAAGATTCATTCTCAACTCAAGTCCCATACCGGAATCACTTGAGGTATCCCAGAGGAACGATGCCCCCAGGGAACGTGCGCGACTCTCAATATTCTTCAAGCCCAACCCTCGAACTCCCCCCTCCTTTACGTTGAAAAGATCCGCTGGAATTCCTTTCCCGTTGTCAGTGTAGAGAAGAGTGATTGCTCCCTTCTCCTCCCGCAGAATAATATCTACCTCCGATGCTCCCGAATGCTTCAGCGTGTTGTTCAACAGTTCTTGTATTATTCGGAAGAGAAGTAGTTCATACTTGATAGGGAATCGCCCTGACTCTGTAGAGAATTCGAGGTAGACTTCAAGCTCTCTCGTCTGGTTGATTGTGTAAATCGTCTGCTCAAGCGTTGCATTCAAACCGAGCAGTTCCAGCTCGGGAGGGTGAAGGTCGTGTGAGATACGCCGCACCGTTTCAATTGTACTCCCAAGTATCTCCGTTGATTTTGCAACTACCTCTTTCCCTTTCTGATCGGCTCCACCACGCGCCCCATAATTCTTGAGAATCAACTGAAGTGTGGAGAGCATCACCCCCACGCTGTCGTGAAGGTCGCGGGCAATTCGGCTTCGCTCTACTTCCTGACTTTCGAGCGTAGCTGCGAGCAATTCTCTCTGAAAGTTCACTTCAAGGTCTTGCAAGGACATCTGCTGCTGCAACACCTTCCTCTGGTAGAGGAGTGTGAAGAGTACAAGTGTCACCACGAGAACGACAACAACCAAAGCACTTACGATGAAGATTGTGATGATGGTGGAGTCGGATCCTTGCATAGTAGTGCTACACCGTAAAGTGGGTAGAGAATCATATTGAAGATCGTGTGAATTGTCCAGACTGTATAGTAGACATGATCGGAAGTCTGTGCAATATAATTTCCAAATGCGTCGAGCAAAAGATTGCCGGTAAAGTCGAGCAACACCCCACCACTTATCCAGAAGTTGAACGTCCGCTCAATCTTTTGTACTTCCAGATAGCGGAGCGCACTGTAGAAGAAGAGGAGTGAGAAGCTGATCAATATCACACTCTCAACGATACGCGAAAGATCGGGAAGCTCGAATGGTTCGGTCACAACGCTCCAAACTCCCACTACAGTAAAAATGATAGCGGGAACAGCGAAGACAATCGTCGGTATTCGTCGCATCGATCTCCTGAAAAGGTAGACGAGAACGAAGAACTCCACGAACGTGAAGAGGTGGTAGAGAATGAGATTATTCCCGTAGACCTGTCCAACAATTTCAGCAGCGACACTGTTGACAATAACAAAACAGATAAAGTAGACCAATAGTCTCTGTCCACTCGATAACTGCCTGAACCGTATCAGCCCGACAATCAACGGGAAGAAGAAGATGGCAAACCCGATATAGGTTAGGGTCTCTTCCATGCGTTACTGAGCCACATTCCCTTGGAGTGAAAAAAGTGCTGTGCCGCAGAAGCGAGGACAAGGGCGCAAGAAGTCGGAACTGTGCGCGTAGGAACCGTCAGACCTTCTCGCTGAGAGAATCAGCGCATGAACCGCATAACCAACCTGACTCGGGTACAATTGATGAGCCTTCGTCTGTTCGAAGCAATACAAACTATCGTGAACTGAAAGCGTGTGAAATCCAAAGATGAAGTAGACAGTGCTATCGAACTGCGATATTTTTGCCTCCGTTACTTTATTCCGCATCGTTGAGTCAGCAATGACAAAGGAGTAGATTGGAACCACAATATCCTCTTCCAGCGGAGTATAGTGTTCCCTCCAGTTGTCGATATACTTCTGTGCTGTATCTGTTGTGATGTACCTTCTGGTAGTTCCTTTGATTTCTACACAGGGCCCGAAAGCATTTGGGAAGACTGTATCTACTGTCGTTTTCTCCCCCTCCAATATCTCATGGTTATAGGGAACAAGAATTAAACAAAGGTTCTCAGGCATATCCGAGATCATGTCGATTGCTGACACGAGGCCAAGGTAGGCTTTCACTCCATCGTAGGATTTTGTTCCACAGCCTGATAGTCCTCCCAAATAGGTGCAGAGCGTATCCGCCGGCAGAGAGAAGGCAAAAGCCTGACTGGAGCCGACAGGAACGTTATAGTAATTGACAAAGGTTTGTCCCCAGAGAGCCATCGTTTCAGTGAAGATATCGTAGCTAATGTCTGATCCTGCCAGGTCACTGCAGGAGAGGTTGGCAAGAGGTATTTCTGGAAGAACAGATTTTGGCCTCTCACATGATAGAAGTAAACAGATTGATAGGAGAGAGAAGAGAAAATGAAGCTTGGACATGGTACTACCTCTTTGAAAACGATTATGAAAGAACCTACGCAAGATAGGTCTTAACCTGATGTTAAATCAGCAGTAGCACTATGTTTCCCGTAGATGTCCGGGTGCTTCACCGTAGAAATACGTATCCCCTGCCGCAGTTCCACCTGAGTTTTCTTTCCCGTAGTAATGGTCTTTCAGAGCAAGTTCCTGGAGGATAATTTGCCTTCGTCAATTTTCTGCTGACAGTACAGGCCAAAGTTGATTGCGCAATCATTTTCAATGTATCACTACAGTTGGGGAAAAGACATTTTTCAGGAGAGATTTCAATTGAAGTGCTTACTGCATTTCGTGAGTCTCTAATAACAACATCAACTTAACATCGAGAAATTATCATGGCATCAGCAGGCTTCATTCGTGTAAAAAACACCGGCGGTTTCGTTGCAAGATTCTGCGTTACCTACCAGCTTAACGGTCGTGAGATCACTCAAGACTCAGGGGATTTCACAGCAGGGATATCGAAAGCGATATATCTTCCACCAGATGCAACACAAATCTATGTCCAGATTCAAGAGGAGTATTTCATAAATTCCTGGTCGACAGTCGAGACTCTGAACTTTGCGACCCCCGTTGAAAAATGCTATGAAATTTACGGTTCCACACTCGACGCACACGTAAAAGAGATCGATTGTTAATCCGGCAAAGTTGAAGGGGATAGCAGATATAGAAGATTTCGAACATTCGATATCTCTACCTCGATAACAAAAGGGGGAGCGGCCTAAGCCTCTCCCCCTCTTTTTAATTTTGCCTTTTGAATTTTGAAATCACCCTCTAAGCTCCCACTCTCTTCTATCCTCTCTATGTGATTAAGCTGCTATCAACTCTCGTTCAATCTCAACTCGCAACACGTTTTTTCCCACACCTTCTACCATTGCTATCGCTGAGGTAATCGCCTTTTGCAAGGACTCGGCAGTACGATCGAAGAGAAGTTCCACTCCATTAGCATGTCCACGAATTGAAGCATCTGTACATCCTGCTTCCGCAAACTGATCGAGCAGATTTAAGATAGACTCGTGCTCCATTTCAGGAGCAGAAACGATAAGGGAAAATTGATATACGTTCATGATTCTTTGACAAGATTCAGGTGTTGCCCCGGACATCGATTGACCGTGCGAATGATATGCCGCGCATGGCTCTCTGGATTCCTCGGTGTTGAATAAATTGCCATCCAACATTCCCGATGCTTAAACTGACAAAAGGTGATTCCCCAAGCGTGAGCATGTGAGTTCGACTTCTTTATGCTCCATCCTCTGTTGATTGCATACTCTAACGCTTCACGAATATGTTTATTTGGGTGATGCTCCATGAATACAACGTTATATGATAGCAGTTCTAATCAGAGAATTTAACATAAAAAGGGAGAGGACGAATTGAAAACCCATCCCCTCCCTTTTTTAATTTTGCCTTTTGAATTTTGAATTCCCTTAATAGGCTTTCGCAAACAGCACAACCTCTTTCGCCTCTTCACCAGTTGAGAAACAGGTTCCCTTCCCACCCGGCTGATCCATTGGAATGCAGCGGACGGTTGCTCCGGTATCCTCCTTTATCTTCCTCTCCTGCTCATCTGTTCCAGCCCACCAAGTTCGCGCCCACTGTCCAGCGGAGATTACTTCGCGGAAGGTATCCATGTTCTCAACGTCGATGATGTTGTCGTCACGGAACTTTGTGGCACGCTCCAACAGTGAGTTCTGGATGTCGCCCAACCATTCCGTGGCGATCTTTCCAACGTCGCCACTCGGGATGCCGAACTCTTTCCCCTCCTTCCCCGGTCTATCGCGTCGTGCGAAGACGACCGCATCTTTCTCGACATCCTTCGGGCCGATCTCAATCCGGAGCGGAACACCCCGCATCTCGTACTCGTTGAACTTCCAACCCGGGTTCTCTTGGTCGCTCGTGTCGCTCTTCACTCGAACGCCGGCATCTTTCAGGGCACGTTCAACTTTAGCAACCATCTCCAGCACACTCCCCTTCTGCTCTTCACTCTTCCATATCGGAACAATCACCGCTTGGTCAGGCGCGAGCTTCGGCGGAAGGATCAGCCCCTTATCGTCGCCGTGCGTCATGATAACGCCCCCAACCATCCGCGTGGAGACACCCCACGAAGTCTGCCAGACATACTCGTGTGTCCCCTCTGTTGTCAAGAACTTGGTGTCGAATGCCTTCGCAAAGTTCTGCCCGAGAAAGTGACTCGTCCCCGACTGCAACGCCTTACCATCCCCCATCATCGCCTCGATGGTATAGCTCGCAACCGCGCCAGCAAATTTCTCGATGTTCGATTTCCTTCCCGGCACAACCGGAATCGCCGCGTCGTTGATTGCGAAGTCGGCGTAGACGTTCAGCATTCTGATTGTCTCCTCCTGTGCCTCCTCCGGCGTAGCGTGTGCCGTGTGTCCTTCCTGCCAGAGGAACTCACTCGTCCGAAGGAAGGGGCGCGTTCGCAACTCCCAACGAACAACGTTCGCCCACTGGTTGATGAGCACCGGCAAATCGCGGTACGACTGAATCCACTTGGAGTACATGTGGTTGATGATCGTCTCCGAGGTCGGACGAACAACCAACGGCTCTTCAAGCTCCTTTCCGCCGGCGTGTGTTACCAACGCAAGCTCCGGCGAGAATCCCTCCACATGCTCCGCCTCCTTCTGGATAAAGGAATAGGGAATGAACAACGGGAAGTATGCGTTCTCGTGTCCTGTCTCCTTGAACCGTCTATCGAGTCCTTCCTTAATGTGCTCCCAAATAGCAAAGCCATACGGTCGGATCACCATCGTCCCTTTCACCGGTCCATAATCAACCAACTTGGCACGACGAATAACTTCGTTATACCAACCGGCATAATCTTCACTGCGAGGCGTTACTCCTTGATCTGACATAGTCGTATGCGATTGAATGTGTACAAAAAATCGAGCCGGGAATATACGATAGAGTATATGAGTGTGAGAGTGTAGGAGTGTGAGAGTGCATGATCCCCCGTAGGGGGCAAAAACCTTTGCCCCCTACGAGTTCGTAGAGTTGCGAGTTTATAGAGTTCGGATACCGCAGTGGATAGGTAGCCGCAACTCTTTAGGTTGCGCCAGGATCGGTAGAGATTGTCGCGCCTACAAAGTCAACGAGCCGAGAGCAAGAATTTATTTCCACCCTTTGCCCCCTCCGCACACTCCGCAACAGACCACAATCTCCTTAAAAAAATTCCTGACTTCAATTTTCTTCTTGTATATATTCCTATATGGGAATATATTTGCCACATGGCCAGAGCATCAACAACATCGGACGCATTCAACGCAATTGCCGAGCCACAACGGCGGGCAATTCTTACTCTACTTGTGCAGGGAGAGAGATCGGTGAACGACATCGCCGAAACCCTCAGCATGAACCAGCCGCAGACTTCGAAGCACTTGCGAGTGCTGAAAGAGGTTGGCCTTGTGGAGATGCGAGGATCGGGTCAACGACGACTCTACCACCTTCGGGGGGAAGGACTAAAACCGGTACACGACTGGGTGAAGTCGTTCGAACAATTCTGGAACGAACGGTTGGACAGGTTGGAGACCTACTTGAAGGAACTCCAAGAGAAAGAGGGTGGAGAGAAGTGACCGGAACTGAATTGAATTCTACAGGAAGACCATACATATATCAACTATCGGAGTACACGAAATGACAACAGCAGAAGAGACCACCACAACGTCGAGGCCGTTAACCATCACGCGCACATTCGACGCACCACGCGAACTTGTCTTCAAGGCATTTACCGAGCCGGAACACTTCACGCAGTGGTGGGGACCGAACAACTTTACAACACCCCACTGCACAATCGACCTTCGCGTAGGTGGGAAAATGCACTACTGTATGCGCTCTCCTGACGGGAATGAGTTCTGGGGAATCGGAGTTTTTCAGGAGATCGTAGAGCCTTCACGTCTCGTCTACAACGACAGCTTTTCGGATGCGGAAGGGAACGTGGTTCCGGCGTCAGACTATGGCATGGGGGATTGGCCTCTGGAAACACAAGTGATAATGACCTTCGAAGAGGAGGGTGAGAAAACACGCTTCACCATGCAGAGCTTCGGAATGCCAGAAGGAGCAGGACGAGATGGGGCCGAGGTTGGTTGGGGTCAATCGATGGATAGACTTGCCACTTACGTTTCAAATCTGAGCAAAGCCTAAGGCTGAAGGATGAGCAAAACAGCTCTCATATCATGAGCTACTGAAGGATAGTCTACTCTCTTCATTGAGGGCATCCACCTTGCGGGGATGCCCTCAACATTTTCGACAACGACTATCGAACACGCCTTCCGTATCACACCCTTCGGGCAAGTAAAGCATCCACAACAAATGCCGATGATGAGAATGCTGAACGTCGCACACGTCCCTCTTCAACTCAAAGTCTTGTCAGTATAAATCAATATCTTTCAATGTTTCCTCGACTGAGAGAACATTAACTTGTTAGAATCAACTCTACACTCATTCTCAGTTCTATTTTCTTGAATCAATTTTACTGCAGTAACACAAAGGCCTGACAATAATGGCAAAGCAATATGGATCGTGGAAAACGGAAAAGAGTCTTTCTGAGGGAGGGCAAGGTGTTGTGTATCTTGTCACACATCAAGATGAGCCGAATAATTTTAGGGTACTAAAACGCCTAAAAAATACCAATCGCATACTACGGTTTCAAGACGAGATTCGAGCTATTTCAGAATTACAACATCCCAATATTGTCACACTGATTGACTATGATATAGAAAGCACCCCCCCCTATCTCGTCACTGAATATTGTAGTGGTGGAACCTTATCCAAACTTAATCTCAGCACATTAGACACAACACAACGACTTAGGCTTTTCTTGAATATCTGTCGAGGAGTAGGACATGCCCACGAAAAAGGTATTATTCATCGTGACCTAAAGCCAGAGAATATTTTCCTTCAAGACGACCAGATTACTCCCGTAGTTGGAGACTTCGGCATTTGCCATATTGATAATGGCAATCGAGTAACCCTAATAGACGAAGTCGTTGGAGCAAGACACTTTACTGCACCTGAGCTTGAAGAGAGTGGCAGTTCAGAAGTATCTGCAAGTGCAGATGTATATTCTTTGGGAAAGATTCTTTATTGGATATTTGCTAATAAAACTTTGTCAAGAGAAGGACATCGAGGGAACGATTCAAACATTGCAAGCCTATGGAAAGATATACCCTTGTGGAAATCCGCACAGCTTGGATGGATTAATCAACTTCTGGATGACTCTATACAGTTGGACCCTAATGATAGATTTAATGATGCTGAAGCTTTTGCACAAGCGACCGAACGAGTACTACAATTGATAGAAGCGCGGGCACATACACTCGACATGCGGGATGTTCAGCTCTGCACATTTTGCGGACGTGGCCAGTACCAGATTATCGGTTCTAGTAGCTCTACAGACAGCAACGTACGTGACCCACAACACTGGGGTGTAAGAACAATTTCAGGTCAGAATTGGCTAATCTTGTGTTGCCGAAACTGTGGCCATACGCAGCAGTTTCGACTTGACCTTGCTCAAAACAGTCCGTCAAACTGGAGGAATCTTAAAGGATAGTAAGGCAATAATTTCTTCCTAAGCTTACTAATATTTTGCACTTGATCAGAAACCTGAATTTGCTTTCAACCAAAGAACAACCATGGATCTTGGAGAACACTTTCCTTGCCTTAACGTTAAGGATATTCATCAGTCGATTGCATTTTATGAGAAGCTCGATTTCAGAATAATCGAGGATCACCGCTCGGAGAACTGGGCAATTCTTCAGCACAACAACATGGTGCTCTGTCTCTTTCAAGGACACATCGAGAGAAATCTCATCAACTTTCGTGGTGGCGACATCGAAGATATCTACCACGAAGCCTCCGAACGTGGAGTTGAGTTTTCAAAGCCAGCTCAGATCGAACCCGATGGCTCGTGGAGCGCGGAGATTATTGATCCTGATGGAAACGTGATCTACTTCAACACCTACGAGAGTGAACGAAAAGAGTATGTAGAGACTGGGAAGTTGATTGACTACAAGTGAGTGTTCGTCAACGGCAGTCTGGTAGAAATCTGAGTGCACTCCGCAGAAGATGACAGAATGATATTCCACAGACGCTGTGACTGTTCTACTCTCCCCCATCACTCATCCAACAAAAACCCCTTCTCTCCTCTGAACCGAATCTTCCCTTTCTCAACTGTTGGATCAGTGAACGTGTCGTCGCCAGTTCCAAAGTCGAGCAACATGCCGAGCGAGCCATGTTTGCGGGGGCGGTTGAAGTTACCCCCTCCTAAACTGGAAGTTGTGTCGGTGTGGACGTAGTAGCGGTCGCTCCCCTCCCAATCCAGAAGCCAAGCGAAGGAGACGTTAAGAGCAGAACCTTGGCTGGCAGTGGAACCACGGTAGCTGTCGTTTCCACTGAGGTCTTCTAAACACCCAGCCGACCAATCGTGGGCGTTCCCCTGCTCCAATCCGTGGTATGCGTCGTACATGTCGTCCCCTGCATCGTCGAGGAGAGCACCGAACGAGAGGTGGATGCCGCTCCCCTGCGAGTACTGCCCTGCGGTGTATCGGTCGGCTCCGGCTCCGTCGTGGAGAACTCCGAAAGCATACCAGTAGCTCCCCCCCTGACTGAAGAAGTCAGATGCGTAGAGGTCATCCCCCTCCCTATCAGTCAGCACGCCGAGTCCACCATCCGTTCCAATCCCAGTGGACCAAGGGCGCATCCCAAACCCGAAGCCTTGCGACATTGCGATGTGGGCACGATTCGGGTAGCGGGAGTCTTCGTACTTCCAGCCAGCGCGATAGGAGTCGTTCCCACTCTGTTCAATCAACGCCCCGAATCCCTTTGCGTAGCCGAACGCCTGCGAGTAAATATCTGCACTATAGTTGTCGTTCCCTCCTCCATCGTAGAGAATCCCAACTCCGAGAAAGGCCGCCCCCTGTGAGCACCAACGTGAAGCATAGATGTCATCACCGGAGAAGTCGGCCAGAACTCCAACTCCGAGAAGTCCGGCTCCCTGCGCGAAGTGATCGGCGCGGTAGGTATCGTCACCAGAAAGGTCAGCCAGAACGTCAACGCCACCAACACCAGCCCCCTGCGAAATTCCGCGACTGACGTACATATCGTTCCCTTCGATATCGCCAACAAAGCGGAACGTGCCGGGAGAGATCGCGGAGAGATCATATTGATCGTCTCCACCAACGTCGAGAATAAAAGGGAAGTGGCCACTGTAGTGGTTCGGGCCATCTCCACCAATAACGCAAAGCCCAAAGGGGGTCTCCCACCAGTAGAGAACGCTCCCCTTTACTCCCGGTATCTGGTCGATGATAACTGTATCGGAAGAAGTGAACTGCTTAGCAAATGATTTCAGCCAGACGGTGTCGGCTAAGGCAGCCATCCAACTTCCCCCCTCAACCAATGCCTCAAAATCGACACGGTCGGCACTCGCGAAGAGAGTGGCGATTTTTTCTTCGTAGGCATTCCGTGCCTCTCGCTTGCTGAGGGGATCGTTTATCGAGTCGAGTTCTCCCTCCCAGTTCTCATCCGGGTCGAGCAGGGAGAGAAGCTCGTTCGTCATCTTGAAAAGATCGGAGCCGGCTGGACGATATGCCCCACGAATCTTCTCTCCAGCCGTCAGGAGATATTCCGTTAGCCCGCTCAATGTCGATGGGCGTTTGGGAAGAGTCTTGGTTGTGACGGGAATATCGAGATGGCTGCCGGCAGCTACCACAGCACCGGAGAGACCTGTTCCGACATTTACTCCGTTCCAAAGATCATCCACAATCAACCGACCGTATGCACCAATTCGAGTTGGGTTGTGGTGGAGGGCAGTCACCACGTTCAGTCGCCACGGATTTGGTCGTCCGGCAAAGCGCGTTCTGCTCATGTCGATGTCGGCAATTCCCCGCATCTGCTTTGCGATCTCTTTGCTCCAGTCGAGAAGATTGTTCTCCTTCAACGTGTGATAGAGCCACGAGTTCTGGTGAATTGGCCCGAGGCGTTCAGGCATAGTGAAAGGCATCAGAACACGCTCATCGGTGAGGAGCGGCACGGGAAGCTCTATATTCTTTCCCTTGCGCCGTATTGAAAGGCGGGCTTTCTCTCCCGGCTTCATCTCACGAATCACGAGGTTCACGAAATCTTCGCCGTAGTAGTTCGAGTCGCCGATAGCTCGACCGTTGATTGCAGTGATCGTATCGCCGATCAACACACCAGCCTCATCTGCCGACCAGTGGGGCATCACGTGCCAGATCACGAACCAGGGATCGTTC
This sequence comes from Kapaibacterium sp. (SeqCode), assembly GCA_050248595.1. Classification (GTDB taxonomy): domain Bacteria; phylum Bacteroidota; class Ignavibacteria; order OLB7; family OLB7; genus JAGWAZ01. The sequence goes on along the minus strand of JBFWSB010000018.1, from coordinate 2,204 downwards.
GTTTTCTTCTTCGTGATCTTCGCCACCGAGTCAGCCGGGATGGCGTTGAAGTAGATGCCGAGTCGTGGACGAAGCGGCTCCGGCTCACCATCCCACTCAAACGGAGGGAGATCGAACGTAGAGAGTTCACGCTCAATCAACACATCAGTTGGTGGAACTAATGTCTGCGCGAACAGAGAGCCTGTAACGAGACAGAAAAGCAGCGTAGAGAATAAGAATTGGTTCATTCGGGAAATTACAGAGATAAGGAGAAATGATATGCTCTGTACTATGACCTCAGCTTCCCACAGACAAGAACTTAGTTCAATGGAATGGGTTGTGTTTTCACCATATCATCAATAGAAACAGAAAGGAAGTAGAGACCAGAAATAATCTCTGGCACACTTATGGGCAAGCGGTATATCCCTGGCTCAACATTACAATCATAGAGTACCCTAACACGCCGACCAAGACAGTCAAACACTTGAGCGCGAAGGTAAGCAGGATGGTCAACCTCAATCTGTACTGTATGCTCTCCAAAAGATGTCTGTAGAGTCATATGAATATCGGTGATATTCTCTTCTCGTTCAACTTCACTCACTCGCATGTATGGATTAAGAGATTTGTAAAGCCCTTGATATCTCGTTCCAACCAAAAAATAACGGTGATCATGAGATCGGAATATTGTGGAAACGTCTTTGAAGGCGAGAGGGTCATCATCGCTATACTTCCAGACCGAACCATTGTCAGTCGACCAACTGAAACTGTAGTAGTGATGTGCTCCTTTAGGAGAGTATATTGTCTTAAGTCGATCAAAGTGGAGTGCATCGATGAGTACGTCATTCCCCATCATATAGCGAGGCAATTGAATATAGGGCTCAATCATGTGAGGGTGTTCTTGTGGGACCTGTTCCCAAGTTACTCCTCTGTTCTGTGATATATACAATCCTCTATCTCCTCCATACGGCCATGCAATAATCATAAGATGACCTTCAGGGCTAACTCTGACTCCGTAGATACCGTAGTTAAATGTGGATGTAGTAGTTATAGCCGAGGGGATAGAATCCCAAGTATCCCCATTATCACTTGAATAGTATATACCTCTTTGGCTGAATCCATACAGGTTTCCATCCTCACCAATCGAAAAGTGGTCAATAGCCAAGTTGTTAATAACTATAAGTTCGCCTGAACTTGGATTATATTTCCACAAGACAAAGCTGGCTGGAGCTTGATCTATACTGGGATGATAGTCAGGAATCAACAGTGTCCCATCAGATCGAGCATGCACAGTCAGAAGTGTGGAGATCTCCTTAGGAATCCACTCCTCTCCTCTCATCCACGTTCGGCCTGAATCAACAGAGAGTACCGGCGAATGGAAGCGCGAACCGTATCGGTAGGTTGTATCGTAGCCTGTAAAGTCCAGCACCACAATTCCTGAAGGTGAAGAAATAATTGTGTCAAGCGTGTAGGGTAATAAGGCAACGTCAGGCAAAATCTCGTTCCACGTTGTTCCGTAATCGTTCGATTGCAGTATTGTTCTCAACATGGTGTAATAGGCAGGCTCAGTAGTTGTCGTGAGAACTGTATCGTAATAGGAGAGGTAGATATTACCAATGTTGTCTACTCCCTTCACATCGTTTGCTCCTTCATATATAGGAACCCAAGAGTCACCACCGTCGTTGGATCGGAATACTCTATAGAATGGAAGAGAAGAATTCGAGCCAAATTGTCTTTTTGAAGAAAGCGTCGAAGCGTAGATGTGAACATCACGTTGGTCGGCGAAGAGCTTGTCAATGTTTGTATTACGAAACTCCTTGGACAGATCAATCCAGGACTTGGCACTATCTGTTGACTTGTATAGGCGACCCTCTTCATTAGCCCAGAGAACACCACTCTCGCTAAGGCCTAAAATCCACTCATTGTACTCCATAACCTGTGTCCAAGTCACACCTGAATCGCTTGAACGCAAAAGAGCACGTTTTGGAGTGTAAGTTAAGGCGTAGATGTCTCCACCGACCCACTTCCCAATACTGTAAACTTGCTTAGTAGCAACTTGCACCCATGTTTCTCCCTTATCGGTCGAGCGATATAAGTTCCCATCGCTAACTCCAAAAAATATCTCGTCGACTATGCCTATACATCCCCAATAATAACCGGGACGCGAGAAGCTTTGTACATATTTCCAAGTACGCCCTGTATCTTTCGAGACATAAACAACGTTGGTC
>JBFWSB010000017.1:0-25851 GCA_050248595.1 Kapaibacterium sp. (SeqCode) | reverse complement strand
CTACCGTTTCAATAACGTAATCTTTATGTCCTCGATTTCCGAACGTCTGATTCCAGTCACGCTCGAAGAAGAAATGTCGAGTTCTTATCTCGACTATTCGATGTCGGTGATTGTTTCGCGAGCCTTACCTGATGTCCGTGATGGTCTAAAGCCTGTACACAGGCGCGTCCTCTATTCAATGTCGGAACTCGGACTTAGTCCGAACCGACCATATAAGAAATCGGCCCGTATCGTTGGTGAGACGATGGGTAAGTACCATCCCCACGGTGACCAGGCGATTTACGACTCTCTCGTCCGGATGGCTCAAGACTTCTCGATGCGGCATGAATTGGTCGACGGTCAAGGGAACTTCGGTTCTGTTGACGGAGACCCTCCGGCGGCGATGAGGTATACCGAGGCTCGCCTGACAGCCCCTGCAATTGAAATGCTTCGGGATATTGACAAGAACACTGTTGATTTTGTTCCGAACTTCGACGATTCGCTTCAGCAGCCATCTGTCCTTCCTGCGAACCTTCCAAACCTGTTGGTGAATGGTGCCGGTGGTATTGCCGTCGGCATGGCTACCAACATCCCTCCTCACAACCTCGGCGAAGTTGTTGATGGGTTGATCGCAATGACGAAAAACCCAGATATCACTATCGAAGAGTTAATGAAGTTTGTGAAGGCTCCAGACTTCCCGACCGGTGGAATTATCTACGGATATGAAGGGGTTGTGGAGGCGTTCAAGACAGGGCGAGGGAAAGTGATTGTTCGGGCACGAGTGAGCACCGAACAGTTGAAGAGTGGGAAAGAACAGCTTGTTGTTACCGAGCTGCCCTATCAGGTGAACAAGGCAAATCTGATTGAGAAGATTGCCGAGTTAGTGCGGGACAAAAAGCTCGACGACATTTCGAATGTTCGGGATGAATCTGACCGTGATGGATTGCGCGTAGTGATCGAGCTGAAGCGGGATGCTATACCGGAGATTGTGTTGAACAATCTCTACAAGCATACCCAGATGCAGAATACGTTTGGTGTGATTACGCTTGCCCTGGTAAAGGGGCGTCCCCGCGTGTTGAACCTGAAGGAGGTGATGTACCACTTCCTGCAACACCGGAACGAAGTTATTGTTCGGCGAACGCAGTTCGAGCTGGATGCTGCCGAAAGGCGTGCCCACATTCTCGAAGGATATATCATCGCACTCGATAATATCGATGCGGTGATCGAAACCATTCGGAAGTCAAAAGATGCCGAGACAGCTCGCGCAAACTTGATGAGCCGGTTCGAGTTGTCGGAGATTCAAGCCAAGGCAATTCTCGACATGCGCTTGCAGCGCTTAACTGGACTTGAGCGGCAGAAGATTGAGGATGAATATCGCGAGACTTTGAAGCTGATTGAGCGTTTGAATGCAATCCTTGGGTCAAAAGATTTGCAGCTGGAGATTATTCGGCAGGAGCTGGCGGAGATCAAAGAGCGATTTGCTGATCCGAGACGGACAGAGATTGTCTTCGACTACTCCGAGTTTACCGTTGAGGATATGATTGCCGAGGAAGACATGGTGGTGACAATCTCCCACAATGGCTTCATCAAACGTTTTCCAGTCTCTGGTTACCGTCGGCAGAATCGTGGAGGCAAAGGTGTCACTGGTATGAAGACGAGGGATGATGATTTCATCGAGCATGTCTTCGTCGGATCAACACACCACTATATGGTCTTCTTCACCGATAGGGGACGATGCTTCAGGAGAAAGATCTACGAACTGCCTGAAGCTGGGCGGGCGGCAAAAGGGCGTTCCCTTGCAAACCTGCTTCAGATTGAGAAAGATGAGAACGTGAACGTGATCCTCTCGGTGAAGGATTTCGATACCGATGAGTCGATCATTATGGTAACGAAGAGCGGAACGGTGAAGAAATCTCAGCTTCGGGATTACTCAAACATCCGGACAAATGGAATTATTGCTATCAACCTGAAGGATAACGACACACTGGTATCTGCTCGACTTACCGATGGCACAAATGATATTCTGATTGGAACGCATTACGGTAATGCTGTTCGATTCCGCGAAACAGATGTGCGCGATATGGGGCGGACAGCAACTGGAGTGAGGGGCGTAACCCTCTCGAAGGGAGACTACGTGATTGAGATGATTACTGTGAAGCGTGCTGACGCAACAGTGCTTGTTGCCAGCGAAAATGGTTATGGCAAGCGGAGTAGGGTAGATGATTTCCGCTTGACGAGGCGAGGTGGTAAAGGGGTGATTTCGATGAACATCACTGACAAAACCGGAAAAGTAATTGCTCTGAAAGAGGTTGTTGATGGTGATGACCTGATGTTGATGACAGTGGGGGGAATGGCAATTCGCCAGCACGTTTCAGACATTCGGGTGATGGGGCGGAACACTCAGGGAGTGCGTCTAATCAGGTTAAACGATGGTGATCACCTTGTTGGTGTAGCCGTTGTTCCAGTTGATGAGGATGCCGAGGTAACGCCAATCGCTGAAGATTAATTGGGAACGAGTTGTAGTGCATGACTGAGGCGCTGCACTTTTATCCTGAGTGATAAACGAAGAACCCGGAAGGTCTAAATCCTTCCGGGTTCTTCTCTTTTAGGCAAAAAAAGACCCCCGACACAGATTTGCATGGAGAGCAAATTCTATGTCGGGAGCCGGATAGAGACGCAAAATAGAGGGATGCGACTCCATCATGATAACCAGCATTGACACCACATACCAACAGTTCAGTTCCTCCACGTTCCGTTCCCGAATTCCCGGCAAACCCTTTCAATAACCGGATGGGAGGAGTAACAGGGGTAACGGGTAGTTCCCCTGTTACTCGGGTTAACGGCTACGGCATAGACCAATCTCAGCCACGAGACTTCAAAAAACTTTTTCTTTTAGCTCCCACAGGTACTTTGATACCCAGTACCACAACTGGAGCTTCCGCATGTTGTCGAAACGAGGGTAATTGTTGGGGTCCCTCCATCGCAACAGATGTCGTAGGTGTTATAGCTGAAATCCGAGGTCGGTTCAGCTGTAATCACCGGACACGAACCATTATTATTTCGATTCACACACGTCGGGTAGTAGACCTTAACCCCATTCCCTGAGGGACAACTTGTGGGACATGAAACATACCCCAACTGAATTGCCTTGCGAAGACCGTCGATGCCGGCTTCATTCATCAAGTCATCGAGTGGAAAGGTTTTTGCCCAATCGCAGTCACCAGGAAAGCTCATACTGTTTACATTGATGGAAATGACGTGTGTTCCTCCAACATTCCAAGCGATGAACTCAAATTCACTTTCGCTGGTGCTATTTCCAAGGTTTGGGTCATTTTCTCCAATTTGTACCAGTCCAGTAAACGTGCCAAGCATCGTCGCACCGGCAACTGGAGGAGTAGTTTGTGCTGAAACTGAAGTTTGTAAAAGAACATAAAGTGCAAGGGACAGAATTCCCTTTAGAGCTGTCTTCATAGATTTTCCCCATTATTTTTGGACGGTTGTTGTTGGTACTGCAAATAAAGGGGGTACGACCAACACCGTTCTATCGGGGAATTCCCGTAATGAGTAGGGTAGAATTAGTCACAACTCATGTAAAGAGTCATAACAATGATAATTCATCCTGTTTTTAAAATTGCTGCGGGCAGTCTGCCGGAGCAAAACTGCCCACAGCGTTTTCTATGAAGACGCTACAAATGTAGCCCTAATCGATATAAACAATCTATCAGGGAAAACCCTGAATTATAAGTATAAAAAGAGTCAGAACTATTGCGAAGAGTCATAACTTGCCCTATGCACCTTCATCCTTGCTATGTTTACGGCCATAACCAATGGGCGTCTGATAGCGAGCAAATAATTCATTCATCTTAGTCACACCAGTTTTTCTATAAATCGATCTCATATGTGATTCGACTGTTTTGATAGAAATTTTGAGAACGTCAGCAATTCGTTTCTCGGTATAACCAAGTAATACTAAGCCCAAGACACTTTGCTCTCGATCTGTCAATGATGCCTCGCCTGCAATTCGTGCTAATGATTCGCGGTAGAATTCCATTTCGGGGACTTCACGCTTAATGCGAATGATGAAATCAGTCATCACATAAGAGATAAATGGTCGGATCCTTTCAATGAGATCAATTGTTTCAGGGGAAAAGGGAGCAGTGTCTTTTGAACGAAAGAGTAGAACGCTGCCAACACACGTAGAAATAGTATTGTTTTTTCGTTCGCGAGTTCCTTGGTTGATAAAAAAGTCAAATCCAACTGGAGGGAAATGATATTTGTCGAAGGGAAAGCTTTGCTTTTGTCCTTGTGCTACTAATATTTCCCAATTTCGGTTAGTGAGTTTTTCTACTGAAGGGATAAGTTCTTGTTTTAAGTCGCTGGTCTTGTCTTCATGAAGCCGAAACACAACTCGTTTTTCACCTTGATTCCCGTTTTGAGTGTCGACACTTACCTTCACGCTAACAACAGCATAGTCGACTTCGTGAATACAGGTCATCATTGCATTACCAAGTGCTCTCGCCCATTCTAAAGGATGTTCAATATCTGCAATACTGGCTACAGCATTAACGAATGCTGGATAGTCCATTAATGAGGCTGAAGCTCTTGATGCTTCAGATAAATGTGTTTGGAATAGAGCAGAGGCATCTTGTCGTGGAAGCACCACCTTCTTCTGCAACTCATCACGACCCCACGCACGCCGTTCGAGCAATCCTTTCAGCCCATCCTTCCGATAACTCGTCCACCAGTATCTACCTCGTCTGGTGGTGATGCCGATGTGTTCGGCTGCTTCTGCTAAGGGGTCGTCTGGATGTTCTTTCAAGTATCGGAGGAAGCTCAACTTCAATTCTTCAATTGTGCCGTCGTAGAAGTGACGCAGTTCGTTCAACTCCTCAACGCTCTCGCGAATTGTATGTGTACGGGGTCGCATGTTGTGTACCTCATTATGTCCGCATCTTCAGAAAACTAAAAATAGCAGGTCTACAGAAAACTACCGAAGAAGAGAAAAGGACTATGAGAGGAGAGTTGAGTGTGGGTCTTACCACACTTGCACAAATAAAAAGCAACCGATAAAAAAAAGGGACTGACTGCATAAAAGCAATCAGTCCCTTTGTACCGCGTACGAGAATCGAACTCGTGTTACCGCCGTGAGAGGGCGGCGTCCTAACCGCTAGACGAACGCGGCAAATCAAATCAATTCAAAGTTCACAATGAAAAATTCAAAAGAGAGGTGAAACTTGAATACTCAGCTTCTGAACTTTTACTTTTGCTCTCTTTCAGTTGCCCCGCCAGGGCTCGAACCTGGACTCTTCTGATCCAGAGTCAGACGTGTTGCCAGTTACACCACAGGGCAGTTTCGGAATCAATTCAAAGTTCAAAATGAAAAATTCAAACAAGGGAATCAAGCTTGCTGAATACTCAGTTTTTGAATTTTTACTTTTGCCTTTTGAATTCTCTTCAATGTTCCCGTGGACCCGATCGGGATCGAACCGACGACCTCTAGAGTGCGATTCTAGCGCTCTCCCAACTGAGCTACGGGCCCGATTCGCTAAAGAGAAAGGCAAAGTTAGGGTTGTTGTGAACGTTTTGCAAGTGCTATAACATTCAAAAGTGTGACCCCACGTAGCCACTCCCTCTGCTCTTCGTCACGATCCGAGATTGTTCGGTTCTTCGCTCTTCGCTATGTTGGTACTCTTGATGTCGGTTCTTCACTACAATGCATGATGATATGAATAGATCAGACGCCTCACGCAGATATGTTTCGCGGAGTACTCTTACTCGGACTCTCCCAGAACGTCCTCGCCAAAAGTTGAAAGTGGTTGCCGCCGATTTCTTGAATTCTCTCCCCCTGACAATTGAGGTGGCAGAAGATGATTTTTTTGATTTCGAGTACGTTGTGCCGAGTGAGGGGGCACGACGTTTGGTGGAGGAGGAGGCAGACATCGCACTCCTTCCGGTTGCCGCCTTAGCTGAGATCGGTGGACTTGAAGTAGTGCCCGGTCCATGTATCGGCGCAAATGGTCGAGTCGATTCTGTGGTAATTGTCAGCGAGGTTCCACTTGATAAGATTGAACGCCTCTACGTTGATAGTGCAAGCCGTACCTCGGTAATCCTCGCCCGCATCTACCTTGAATCTATTGGTATGTCGAACATCCCATTTGTTCGACTTCCGGCAACAGATATTCTTCCCTTAATCGGTGGGAATGATGCAGGCCTCTTGATTGCTGACGTAGCATTTGCCCACTCTAAGCAGTACAAGTATCGCCACGACCTCGGCGATGCTTGGAAACGTCTAACAGGTGAACCCTTTGTCTTCGCTGTCTGGGCGGCTGCCCCCGGCGTTCTTACAGATGAGATTGTAGAACGACTGAATCACCGCTTTTGGGATGGCCTTGCGCGCAAACATCAGATTATTGCCGAGTGGTCTTCTCAACACAATATGTCGCCAGTTGATGTTGCGGACTATTTAGATGAGCGAATCCAGTATAACCTGAATCGGTCTGCTTGGAATGGGATGCAAGAGTTCTTTCGGGTGGCGAGCAATATGGGACTCCTTCCAGATGCTCGCGTAGAGTTCGCTCAGCGGGCGGAACGTTCTAACGAATCTTCTTTGCTTCTCTCAGGCAAGGTCAATTCTTTTGGGCGGTGGATGCCCGAAGTGGTTCCCTACAATAAGTCTTACGGTGTTGACCGAATTCTTTCCAGAGCTGAGTCAGGGCGTCGAATCTCGTTGCACGACGCTGAGCGGTTGTACGAAGAGGCAAATCTGACTGATCTTGGTGAAGTTGCTCACTCGATCCGAACGCGGATGAATCCCGGAAATCGTGTGAGCTACATCGTAGCGATGAACCTGAACTACACTAACGTTTGCAATGTCGATTGCAGCTTCTGTGGATTCTATCGTAGCCACGATCCAAAGCGGAGAGGACACGACGAGGGATATACGCTCAACAGAGAGGAGATTCGTGAGAAGATGAGAACGCTCTCCGATGCTGAAGGGGTTCAGGTTCTGTTTCAGGGAGGAGTAAATCCAAATCTGCCGATTGAGTATTACACGAGAACCTTCCAGTGGTTCAAGCAGGAGTGGCCACACATTCACTTGAATTGTCTTTCAGTCGACGAAGTACTTGGTCTCTGTCCCGATGGAACGCCGGAGCAGATTTCCAACGTTCTCTCTCAACTGAAGGAGGCCGGACTCGATATGCTTCCCGGAGCTGGAGCCGAGATACTTGTAGATAGAGTGCGGCGGCGTGTTTCGCGCAAGAAGAGCCGAGCTTCGTATTGGCTTGAGACAATGCGACAAGTTGGGAAGTTGGGAATGCACGCATCGGTGACGATGCTCTACGGAATGCGGGAGACAACGAGAGATAAGTTTGCACACATGGCAAAGATTCGTCAGCTCCAAGATGAAGTCTCTCCATTCAAAGTTTTTATTTCATGGCCTTACAGGAAAGCTGAAAGTCTGAAACTTCAGGCAACCGACCAGTCGGGGGCAACTTATCTCCGGATGCAGGCTATCTCACGAATCTTCTTCGATAACATTCCGCACATCATGTGTTCATGGGTGACGCAAGGACCGGAGATTGGGCAGACTGCGCTCTGGTATGGAGCAGATGATTTCGGAAGCGTAATGTTCGAGGAGAATGTTGTCTCGGCAAGTGGCGTCACCTACCGAATGGATGCCGACGCAATGGAGTTCTACATTCGTGATGCCGGGTTTGAGCCGTTCCGGCGGACAGGTGAGTTTGATGAGTGGAGTAGAGAAGAGCATCGTTCACTGCAAGCAACCAGTCGGCCTGTAGAATTTGAGCCGGGAATTATCTATTAAGGAAAAGCATCTGATTTTGAACGGTTGACGCTCACTATTGAATATGCTTGAATATAGTTAGGGGAACAGAACCAAGACTCTGTTCCCCTAACCATATTCTTAAGATCGTGATACTACCGGTGGCGACATTGATCGATACTGAACTTACTTCCGTGTCTTCACGTTGGCTATCACAAACTCACCAAGCTGCCATCCCTTTTCCGTTCCATTCAAGCAGGCTTCGCGATAGTGAATGCCTCCCCAAAATCGACTCCACGTTACTTCCATTGCTGCATCGCGGAATGACTTGAACGTACGGACTGGAAGTCCGAGATAGGCCTCTGTCCAATCGTCGAACTCATAGTTATCACCAAATCGATCTGTCAGCACCGCTGCCGCTGCTGCCGAGATTGTGCTGTGAGCACTGGTCCACTCAGGGAAGGGAGGGGTCTCAATGTAGGGGAGCCAAGTTGAGTCGACATACTTCTGGATGTATGTTACCGGGCGAATCAGGTTGTAGCGATACTTCGTATCCCACGCGCTGATGAATCCGTCGGCAAGTGCAGCTGAGACTTGAACGTACATTTCAAGCGACTCCATCATGCTGAGACCTTTTTTCTCTGCGGCGATTGCGGAGATACTAATCCAATGTCCACCCGGGCTTACTTGGCGGGTGTTGTACATGAAGTGCCCTTCGAAGTGTGAGTGGATTGGATTGCAGTCCCAGAACTGCGCAATCAGCCGTTGTTCCTGCGTCGCATTCTTATCGGCATTGTAGACAGCCATCACCATCTTGTAGAACTCAGAGTTCGGATCGGTGCTAAACTTTGGTGGTGCTACTGGTGCAAACTGGCTGGCCGAGTCCATAATAAATGGACGGTGTTGATTCCAGTAGGGGTCTACTGGATCCCAGAAGGCTGGAGGTGTTCGTTCCCACGCGCCGGGAAAGATCGGTACTTCGTATCGTGTCTTCGCACCAATCTGCACAAATTTATCTTTCGACATCCACTCGATAATGTGTTGTGCAACTGCTTTGCCGTATGCTTTGGAGCGTTCCATCACGTCGGGTGCAACACCCATATCGGAGAGAATCGCATAGTGTGCTTCGGCAGCACTGTCTGAAATGTAGCGTCGATAAATGAGGTTTGGGAGAGTGTTTTGGTAGGCTGAGACGATAGCAACTCGCCAGTCATACTTCTGTCCTTTCTCAGGCTGCGGTCCAGGAGTTAACCCATTCAACTGTCCTGCCATGGAGCGACACTCTGGGAAGCCCGGAAGGGCAGCCTCGTAAGCAGCAACATTGGCGTAAGCATAATTGCGTGCAGCACTTCCCGGCGTAAAGCCATCAATTTTGATTATCTCAATTCCCAAACGATTCCATTCGTGGACAAACGTTGCCGGTTTGCTGAAGTCAAGTGCTGGACGCTTCCACGTTGTCTCGTCTTCCTGGGCAAAGAGAGAAGTTGTAAGAGCAAGAGAAAGAAGGAGGGCAAAAACTGGTTTCAGACATTGCATAAGAGATACCTCGATATCTGTGAATTCATAAAAATCTTGCGTTAACATTGGCTACGCGATAGCCGTTAGGACGAAAAATGAACTATCAGTATTGAATCATTGTAGAGTAACCGATAACTCTAATGGGAATTACCCCGCTCGTCTCAGCGTTGATAGCAGACACAGCAAACAAAGCATAGGCGAATAATTTACGGGAATGATATAGATGGATCAACTCCTTTTCTCTATTAGACACGAATCGCATCGGCAAGAAACCGTAAGAGTTGTTAGGTTGAAGAAATTTTTCTTGACGGAAGTTTGTATCATCAAACGGAGGGCATAACACGATGGGGTGGAGAATGTTTCCTGAGTTCTCTCGTACTTCCGTTTTGTCCGATTGCGGGTGGCATTTTAGAAATGAGGTGGTTTTACCTATCCACCTGCATAGCTTGAAGATCACCTTCCGCGCCAGTTGAAGTTGACTAACAGCCTAAATGAGATTTGAAGGATGACGAAAACAGATAGAAGTGGAAGGGTAACTACAAGCCAAAATTTGTTCTCCCGTGCTCAACAAGTAATTCCCGGCGGTGTGAACTCACCTGCGAGAGCCTTCGGTGGGGTTGGCGGAGAACCAATCTTCTTTGCCTCAGCAAAGGGTTGCCGTATGACTGACGTTGACGGCAACCACTACATCGACTACGTGGGGTCATGGGGACCATTTATTTTAGGTCATGGTGATGAGCGTGTGCTAAAGAGTTTGCGAGGTCAACTTGAACTGGCCACAAGCTTCGGCGCCCCGTCAGAAGCCGAAGTAGAGATTGCAGAATTGTTGACTACGCTGATTCCCGGACTTGATATGGTTCGCCTTGTCTCAAGTGGAACCGAGGCGACAATGTCGGCAGTCAGAGTTGCCCGTGGGTATACAGGGCGGAATAAAATCATCAAATTCGAAGGGTGCTACCACGGTCACGGCGATTCATTCCTTATCAAGGCTGGGAGCGGATTGTTGACGTTAGGTGAGCCAAACTCTCCCGGAGTTACTCCCGGCACTGCTGCCGACACACTCGTGGCAGAGTTCAACAACATTGATTCTGTTCGCAGTCTCTTCGCTGAACATCGAGGTGATATTGCTGCGGTGATTATCGAGCCGATTGGGGGAAACATGGGTGTTGTTCCATCGACACCTGAATTCCTCACTGCTCTGCGTGAACTTTGTTTGGCTGAGGGGAGTCTGTTGATCTTCGACGAAGTAATGACTGGATTCCGCGTTGCTTTGAGTGGAGCCGCCTCAATCTACAATGTGATTCCAGACATGTATACATATGGGAAAATCATTGGTGGAGGATTGCCAGTTGGGGCATATGGTGGGAGGAGAGAAATCATGGAATGTGTTTCTCCAGTCGGCCCGGTTTACCAAGCAGGGACTCTCTCAGGAAATCCAATGGCAGTCTCTGCCGGACTTGCCACACTTCGTGCTCTGATTGAAGATGATCCTTATCCAAGCCTTGAGGAGAAAGGGGCAACGGTGGAGTTTGAGCTGAAAAGAATGATTGAGAACTATAACCTTCCGGGGGTTATTAATCGGGTTGGATCGATGCTGACCCTTTTCTTCACTCGCGAACCTGTCCAGAACTACACGAGTGCTGTTGCGAGCGACACGGCACTTTTCGCTCGTTTCTTTCACGGTATGCTCAATCGTGGAATCTATCTTCCACCTTCGCAGTTCGAGGCGTGGTTCCTCTCAGCCACCCACGCAGATGAAGATATTCAATCAACTCTCGAAGCAGCCGATTCTGTTCTATCTGAACTTGCACGACTATGATACTCTGGCTTGTAGGACCATCAGGGAGTGGAAAGTCGACTCTTGGGACAATTCTCGCCGAGCGACGAAACGGACAATTTGTTGACATAGATCGAATGGTGGAGGAGAAGGCTAAAGAGAGCGTCGATCAAATTTTTCGCCGAAAGGGAGAAGACTACTTCCGTAAACTTGAGGCCGAGGCAGTTGAAGAATTGGTGCGAACGACAAAGTTTCGTGAGCAACTGGTTGTGGCGACTGGTGGAGGGAGTGTGGTTGATCCTCGCAACCGTGACCTGATGAGATCGTCTGGCCTGCGCATTTACCTCGATGTAGATTCAAGGACTGCGGTGCAACGACTTGCCCACTCTGAAGAGCGTCCCCTGCTTTCGGAAAGTGATCCAGCAAAAGATTGGTTGCGGCTTCGAGCTGAGCGAAGCGAAGCATACGCCGATCACGACTTGCTTATAGATGCGAGGGGGAATCCGCAGGAGATAGTTGATGAGATTGTGCAGAGGCTACACCGCTTTCACACATCTTCTTGGAAGATCGACGCCAAATTCGACGGGGTTACGTCTCGCATTCGAGCCTATCGTTCCCCCTGGTCTGCGATTCGAGCATACAGGTTGGCCACACGCCTCACTCGGTCCTTCATCATCACCGATAGCAATATAGCTCACCACTATCCCGAACTGCTGAAACGGCTTGCAGGATCGAAGGGTGTTGTGCGGGTTGTTGACCCGGGAGAAGAGAGTAAATCGTTTGCCGTCGTTGAACAGCTTGTTGAAGAGATAGCAAGCCACGGCATCAGTCGCGAAGATTGCATCCTTGGGTTTGGTGGAGGAGTGATAACTGATTTGGCTGGGTTTGTGGCCTCGATCTATATGCGTGGGATACGATCCTTTGCGATGCCAACCTCTCTTCTGGCGATGGTAGATGCCTCGGTAGGGGGGAAGACGGCGATCAATGCTTCCGATGTGCGGAACCTTGTTGGGACATTCAGTCAGCCTGAGCGAGTCCTTATCTGCCCTGCATTTCTTCGGACTCTTCCCCATCGAGAGCTTCGTTCTGGTCTTGTAGAGTCGATGAAGATGGGGATTGTCAGTTCAAAGGTGTTGAGTGATTTGGTACAAGATGCTCTCCCCGATGTGCTTGAAGGGAAGATACCTGCAACGGTTGATGAAGTTATCAGGATGAGCATTGCTACGAAGTTGGATGTGATTGGTGATGATGTCTACGACAATAACCAGCGGGCACTTCTCAACTTCGGTCATACCTTTGCACATGCCTTGGAAGCTGCTGCTCCCGGCGTCTGGACTCACGGAGAGGCCGTAGCCTTTGGGATGATTGCCGTCACAAAGTTGGCATCTTCAGAAGATGGTGGATCTGGTGGCAAACAGCAAAAAGAATGGAGTGAGCGTACCGAAGAGATTGTTAAGAGAGTTCTTCCCCTAACAAATCCTGACGGAGAGCGGCCAGAGGTAGAGGAGATTATCAAGAAGATGCAGAAGGACAAAAAGACCAAGTGGTTCCTCGTTCGCTTTGTCCTTCCAATAGGCAAAGCCGGAACTGGCTGGATGATTCGTGGCGGATTTTCCGAGGAATCAATTCCGAAAGCAATAGAAGAAGCGTGGAAACTGATCGACGACTATCACCGGAGAACGTTATCATGAAGATTGCAGTTATCAACGGCCCAAACCTGAACCTTCTCGGCGTTAGAGAACCTGAGATATATGGGCACGACACTCTCGCCCACATTGAAGTGAAAATCCGAAAGGCTATCCGAGAGTCGGAAGTCGAACTACAGTTCCACCAATCGAACAGCGAAGGGGAGATTATCGACCTTCTCCACTCGCTCCGCTACGACTGGGAAGCCGACGGCGTTGTTATCAATCCCGGCTCATACTCCCACTACTCCTACGCAATCCGCGACGCAATCAGTGCTATCGAAATTCCCGTTGTAGAAGTCCACATCTCCAACACCCAAGCCCGCGAAGAATTCCGCCACCACTCCGTCACCGCCGGAGCCTGCGTCGGAAAAATCGAAGGATTAGGCTGGGTAGGATATGTGTTAGCGATTCTGTATTTGAGTTCGTAGAGTTTGTTTATCAGTGTATGAGTTTGAGAGTATATGAGTGAATGAGTTGTTGTTGCACACCCTGGTGGAGAATTTGTATGCCCCTTATTAAGTCTTTTGAAGACCTGCTTATATGGAAGCGAGGCCGCTCACTTTCAACGGCTGTCTATCGTGCATCAAGTCGCGATCTGTTTGTGAGAGATTTTGCTTTGCGTGACCAACTGCGCCGTGCTGTTCTCTCGGTTCCATTAAATATTGCTGAAGGATTCGGACGTAGATCGAAACGAGAGTTTAGACGCTTCCTATTAATTGCCCACGGCTCACTTGCTGAAGTTCAAACATGCCTGTATATAGCTCTGGATCTTCAATATCTTGAGCAAGATGAATTCACATTACTCTACAAAGAATCCGAAGAGCTATCACGAATGATTAGCAGCTTAGTAGGGAGACTCGGGTCAGCGTAGGATTTTGTTCAACGTTTGATAAAGACATCTCGTACCCTTTTAACAACCAATACTCATACACATACACACTCACGAACTCATACACTCAACATGAATACCTTCGGCAACGCATTTCGGTTAACGACGTTTGGGGAATCGCATGGGGTGGCTGTTGGGGCTGTGGTTGATGGGTGTCCGGCAGGGGTTCCGTTCGATTTGGAGATGTTGCGGAGAGACCTTGCTCGGCGTAGACCGGGTCAGGCCTACACTACCGAGAGGAATGAGTTGGATGAGCCAGAAGTGCTGAGTGGAGTTTTTGAAGGTGTCACTCTCGGCACTCCTATTGCCGTGATTGTGCGGAACCAAGATCAGCGGTCAAAGGATTATTCTCTCTTGAAAGACCTCTATCGTCCCTCACATGCTGACTATACCTATCAACAGAAGTATGGCGTTCGCGACCACCGGGGAGGTGGGAGAAGCTCTGCACGCGAGACACTTGCGAGAGTGATTGGCGGATCAGTAGCGCGGATGGTACTTGCTGAGAAGACGAGCATTTCAGTGAAGGGGGCTGTGACAACACTCGGCTCAATCCAAACGACGCGAACGCTTGAAGAGATGCATGCCGACAAGATCTACACCTCACCTGTTCGATGTGATGATCCTGAAGTAGAGGGGAAGATGGCTGAGTATCTTGAGCAACTGCGAGCCGAAGGAGATTCCACTGGGGGGATTGTCTCCATACACGTTGAGGGTGTGGAGGCTGGCCTCGGCGAACCGATCTACCGCAAGCTGAACAGCGTACTCGGGTCTGCAATGATGTCGATAAACGGAGCTACCGGTTTTGAGATGGGGGCAGGGTTTGCTGTGGCTAATCGGCGTGGTTCTGAGAACAACGATCAGTGGAGTGAAGGTGGCGGAGCACTCCGCACTACCACAAACAACTCAGGTGGAGTGCAGGGGGGAATCTCGAACGGAATGCCGATTGAATTTCGTGTAGCCTTTAAGCCACCATCTTCAATTGCAAAAGAGCAGACTCACGGAACGACATCAGGCGAGACAATCGAACATGCAATTACCGGACGCCACGATCCTTCAATCGTTATCCGTGCCCTACCCGTTGTTGAGGCAATGACCTTACTGGTTTTGGCCGATATGTGGTTGCAGAGCAAGGCTTGGAGTTAAGGTCAGCTCACCCTATTTTTTCGCGAGCCATTAAGTAGCATTGGGTCTTTCATAGTTAACCAAAAACAACATCGTGATGAAAATCCATTTCACTGTATTAATCGCCACCATTCTTTTTACCGGTTGTTCTGATGAGTGGAGCATGGATGAGACTTCAGACTTTTATGTGAAGTGTACCGAGGTGATGGAAAGCAGCTACGATAACACAAGTGAGGCTTGTGCATGTGTGCGAGATAAGTACATAGCCGAAGGGAAAACCTTCGAACAAGCGTTCGAGACTGCTTTTGCTTCGCTCGACAACCTGAAAAAAGAAGTGGAAGCGTGTGGGGCAACGCCACGGAAGTAAGGAGACTTGGTCTTCGATGACAGTGTTTGTCTGTAGCTGCTACCACCCGGCAATACAAACGAACTCTCCTCGGGCGGGAGGAGTAGTTTGCGCTGCAATGTTGGGGAGATAGCGTTGTAGCAGTCTATCCCTGTCGACGATTTCACTTAGCACAATATCGAATTGGTCGAGCCACTTCTCTACATCCTCTCGTTTTATCCCCCACTGGAACGGTTCTCCTTTTAGCTTCAACCAGAGATTCACAAAACTGGTTGCGCTGGGGAAGTTCACCTTTCCGTTTGCATCTCTCTCCATAAATGTGAAGATGATACGGCTCCCGTTCGATCCGTTTGCGCGAAGTGTTTTGAAGAGGAGTGCAACTTCATCCGATGTCAGATACATCGTCAAGCCTTCGGCAATGAAAATAGTTTGAGCTGTCGGTTGGAAGTCCGGGCAGTTGTTCAAGGCTATATCTAACGAACGTTTGGTGAGGTCAACTGAGAGGAAGTGGAAGTTTGGGGGAGTGAGAATGCTACTATTCCCCTTAACAGCTTTTCGCTTCACTTCCTGCGTTGCTGGGTGGTCGATCTCAATAAATCGAACGTGAGGGAATTCATTTCCCAGTCGTAAGGCGAGCGTGTCGAAACCAGCACCAATCACAACTACCTGCGTTGCCCCTGACGCGATTCCTATACGTAGAGCATCTTCTATGCTTCGCTTCCGCAAAACGTAGTGGAGAGCAATGCCCGGAATTGTACATCGCTCTGCGATGTATAGAAGTCGACGATAAAGAGTGTTCGACATCAACCGAGTGCTGAGTGCTCCTTTGCGTGAACACTCTCGTAGTAGAGTAGCTGTTATCGGAGCAACCGACTCAGGAAGAAGGTGTTTGAATGCCGGATTCATTGCTGTAAGTAGCACTCCACGCGCCACAACCTGAGCCGTAGCACTCGGGCTTCTCTCTCTCATTCAATCACTCCTGAAAAGATCGTTCGATAGTGCCCGTACCAATCACTCTGAAAGCGCTCTTCTGGATCGTACTTCCGTTTGAACTTTAGGAACTCTTCAAACTGAGGATAGCATTCCACTACTTGATCTTTCCGCGCAAATCGATGGTAGGTAAGGTAGTAGCTGCCACCTCTAATAATTGCCATATCAATCAACCGCTGAAATGCTTTGGCTGAGTGATCTATCCCTTCAGGGGAGTGCTCAGTGTGGAGGTTGAAGATAACGCAAGCAAAGGCTTCGGTTGCCCATCGAAGGAACGTTTCTCTCTCAGCCTCAATTAGGCGGACTGTGCCGTAGATCAGGACAACGTTGTTGCGGCGGAAATCATCCGCAACTTCACACAAGAAATCTTCAAGTCGCTCGCGTGGGACGTATATCTCGGTAATGATCTCCGAGCCAGGATGCTCAGCCTTCACCATCACGTCTATAGTTTTGTGATAGTCGTCGAGATATGTACCAAGTTGGTGAAGGTCAGACCAGTACACCTGACCAGTTGTGGAGAGATAGTAGTCTGCATATCTCTCGAATCCTTTCGCTCGATCTGTGTGAGCTAAGTAGAGGAGTTCCATCCAGTTATCTTCGGAGAGTTCCTGCTGGTTTATGGGGATCGGTGTCTCCGGTGGGAGAGGATGATAACAGGAAAAGACGCCACGTTGAAGGAAGTCATCACTCTTCTCATCAACAGTAAACTGCCAATCGCCGTAGAGAAAACCGTTGGCAATGCGATCTTCAAATCGTTTGATAATCCCTTGTAGTGGTGCAAGTTCTACAACTCGTTGTAGGATCTGCCGCGGCTTCAGGCGGAGCTGTACTGAGTAGATGATTCCGAAGAGTCCATAGCCCCCAATTGCGAGAGAGAAGAGCTGCGAATGTTCTCTTCTGCTACAACGAATTGGTCTGCCGTCGGCCATCACTATCACGAACGACTCAACATCTTGCACAAAAGGGGAGAGCTGCAACCCTCGTCCGTGGATGTTAGCTGAGAGCGCACCCCCTAAGCTGAGGCGACTTGCGCCAGTCTGCGTTTGCAAAACTCCCCAGGGTGCAGCAACGCCCTCCTGCCTTCGTGAAAGCTCCTCAATCAATTCTGGCCAGAAGATTCCACCCTCAGCCTCAACGATGCCGGAGGATTGATCGAAGTGAAGGACTCGGTTCAGGTTGCGCGTGTCAATCAGAACTCCATTCGTGGCAAACTGCTGGCCTCCCATCGCATGGCGTCCTCCCGCAACAGCAATGGATTTCTTTTCAGAAGCAGCCAAGCGAACGATAGAACAGAGTTCTTCGAGAGATGAGGGGGAGTAGATCGATTGAACTGAAGTCGGATTCAGACGAGAGTGAATGTCGTTGACCATAGGCTAAACGTTGAAGTCAATATTCTTGCATTTGTTCCTTTGCGTTGTTTCCTCGACGACATTGAAGATAGATCGTACGTCAGGTTGGAACAACTGAAAAATCTGTCCAAGAATCTTGAAGCCGCTATTGCAAAAGAATGTTATCTCCATAAAAGAAAAAGAGGAAAGAATAGTACTAACTCACCATGCTATATGAATAGTGAGTGTTTAAAAATGGTGTGCATCGTGTGAACGAAACCCTGAAAAACTGGCTAACGAATCGATCAGTTGGCGGTTCAGACACGATAGATCTCTGTGGTGCTTTACGAAGAGTTGAGCGTATGAGAATCACCAAGGAAATACTATTCCTGTAGCATACTTCATGTGCTACTTCTATAAGCTATGTCGGCAGCAATAGCCGGCGTAAAACATCCTCCCAGAGTATATGTTCACGAGCGAGATAAAGGCTTGAAAGAAGCTGAGTTGTTCTCTCTCAGCATTGAAACCAGAGCCTAAACCGGCAGCAATAACGATGTTGTTTTTCCATAAACGTTGTTATCACAAGTTCTGTATCTTTCGATTCCCTAAGCATCATCACTATTGTTACTGTATCACCAATGAAGATCTTCTATAGTCTACTTCTCCTCGGGTTAGCTCTTTGCTCTGCATCTCCCCTTCAAGCTCAATTCGATACGTGGGAGCCAACAGTCGGCCCGCATGGTGGGGCTGTTACTGCTCTTGTAACGTCAACCGAAGGTGTGGTGGTTGCAGGGACACATCGTGGACTCTATCGAAGTGCCGATAGTGCCAAAACGTGGAGTCGAGTTCCATTCGATGAATATGAGATTCACGTCCTATGTCGTGACTCATCAGGTCAACTATACGCTGGTACTGACAATGGACTATTTCGTTCAACAGACCACGGGAGTAAGTGGGTGCCGATCGGTTTTTCAGATACGGCAATTTTGGATATAACCGTTCAGACCAATGGGATGATGTTTGTTGTAGGTGAGTGGGGACTCTTCAGAAAGAGAGGGTCTAATGATCCGTGGGAGAGACTGCAAACTGAGCAGTATGAACTGCGAGTTGTGGACGCTGCCGCAGATTCGGTTCTCTACATTGCAGACAGGAGTTTGGTGAGTCAATCGAGAGATAATGGTGATACTTGGTGTCCAGTCTATGAGCGAAAACGTATTCTCTCCGAAAGTGAAGAAGCTCCGGGGATTGTTGACATTGTCTCGACTAAGGAAGGAACATCTGTTGCTGTAATCGAAGGGGATAATCTTGGGTTTGTAGCCCAATGTGGTGATAGGGTTGCCGACACTCTCCTAAGTCGAACTCAAGAACGTAGCCAGACATTCTATCGTTCTCACGATGGAACCCTCTATGTCGGAACCACATTTACCGGAATCCGACGGTGCTCAAATCCTCCTTCTTCTTCTTGGTCCTTCTACAGCAGCGGGGGAACGCCAGTAACAGCTATTGTCCCGAGTGTTGACACCCTTTTCTACGCTGGAAGTAATGTTTTGGGAGTTGCACGAATCGTTGTGGATCGAAGCCAGACTCTGGGTACAAGATGGGATCACTCATCAGATACGATGGCATTAACGAGAGGAAATGTTATTCGCTCGTTTCAAGAGCAACTTGTTCTCGGGACAAAGGAGGGCTTGTTTGTCAGCAAGGATGGTGGAGATAAATGGCAACGAGTTGACCGTACGTATATGGATATCCACCTGATTGATGCTACAGATAGTCTGGTATGGTATGCCGGAAGAGACTGGGAAGGGGCAATGAGCACAACTGATCCGACAGTCCCCGGAATATATCATCGACTCGATTTTGCTGATGGAGTCTTGAGCTTAAAGGCTCGAGGTCGATACGTCTTTGTAGGATTGCAGGGGAAGAAACCGGCATTCAGTGATCTTCCCTTTACTCTTCCCGGTTCTCTCTGGCGCACTATTGACAACGGAGCCAAGTGGGAGAAGATTTTCAAGAACATCAATGTGAACACGATCGCTGCCGTAGATGATGCTACCTGGCTTATTGGTACAAACCAAGGAATGCTCCGTTCAACGGATTATGGTGATAGTTGGAACCCTGTGCCGGATATGAGAGACACCACAATCTTCGAGATTATATACTCACCAGACAGAACAGTTTATGCCCTGCAGGTGGGAGGATTCTTCAGATCGTTCGATTTGGGGCTTACGTGGGAGCGCATTGTTTCGTTGGGAGGCGTCCCCGGTGCTATCACAACAAATTTCTTGGGAAGAGTTTTTGTTGAGTATCGTGGACATGTCTATAGTTCCGGAAACAAAGGGAAGAATTGGGGGCTGTATGATGTCGGTCTTCCTATCAACAAGTGGGTGTTAGCAGTAGATGAGGGACATCGCCTGATTGCTGCCGGAGAGTATGACAACGTTTGGAGAACGAAGGAATCTACTGCGTCGGTAGAGAATGATACCGAGGAGATGGTCACGTCGACACGGATTCTTCCACACTATCCTGAACCAGTCACAACCTCAACGCAGATAAGGTATCAACTTGCTCATCCAGAGGTGATTCGTTTGAGTGTTGTGGACATTATGGGACGGGAACAACGTATGCTACGAGAAGGGAGAATGGAAGAAGGAGTACACGAGGAGAAGCTCGATGTGGCAGGGCTTCCATCAGGACTCTATTTTATCCGACTGATAACTGAAACAGAAATGGTAGTAGAACCGATCCTCATTAAAAATTCAAAGGGATATTAGGCAACAAAGCACATGATTCCGATAACTTCTGCGCTGCCTTGTTCTGGAAATGACCGCAGCATTCACTGGGGTGAGCCAGCGAATCTCTTTCATACATCTGAAAGAGTGCGAGTTTAGGGTTAATCATCGTACTAACAGTCTCTATCACATACTGTTGAAGCTCTTCTGAGAGAAACCACTCAGATACCTTTGCGTTGGTTCCTAAGAGCCGTCATACTAACTGAAGGCGCTGGATGTTTAGTCTCAAACGTATACTTCACTACCAATCACAAGAAGTAAGCATGGTACGTTCTCTATCCTTCTAACTGAAGGAGCTGGATGTTTAGTCTCAAACGTATACTTCACTACCAATCACAAGAAGTAAGCATGGTACGTTCTTTATCCTTTTTGCTTGTGTGTACTCTCCTCTCCTACCTCCCAAATCTTTCTGCACAAACTCGCGATGGATCTAAAAAAGGGTCGGCTATTCAACGAATAAGCGATTATGAACGGGGATTGTATCCTGAAGGAGACTCGTCTTATGCTCCGTTAGCTACTGGATACTACATCACCGATAATGCTGATCTTGCCATTGACTTACCTTGGGTTCCTTCTTTTGAGTTTATCGATACTACTGTAAATCCTGAGCAGTGGCATCGAGTTAGTTCCGGTCCAGGACAAGAGAAATCTGCTCAGTTCCCCAATGCCTATTTTCGAAACCCAACTGATGCGAGCGACTCAACGGATAACGCATTTGCTGGACCAATTCCAATTGGCTTTACCTTTTACTATTACGGTCATCCATTTGACCACTTCATTGTTACCACAAACGGTCGCATTCGTTTGGCAACTGCGGATGGTGACACAACGGGGTTGTTTGTTGAACAGAATAGTTCGCTGAAGGGGAGCAGACCTGGGAACGACATCTTTCCTCTCTGGGATGACCTTGAATTATCGCAGAGTCGGCCAAGTTCAGGTACACCAGATGACTTCGGTCGCGTGTACTGGAGCAAGAGGGGGAACGAACTGTTGATTTCCTTCTATCGGATTTCGATGTCGGGGAAGGACTTGAAGAACTATCCAGGATATTCAGAGTTAGTTAACCTTCCATCGAGAGCGATTCACGCAACATATCAAGTTGTCCTTCGAGGTGGAGATAGTTCAATCCAGTTCAACTATGCAGACTTTTCAGGCGAGTACACACCAGTTCCTGAATCTCAGCTACCTGTGCCAGCTTCCCATTTCTTTCGAGCGAACAGTACCGTTGGATTGCGTCACATGGTGGAAGGGGGGACGGAATATCTCTTCAGTTATCCAAAGGGCGAGGGAGGGGAGAGTGGTTCCTTTAACGTGTCAGGGGGAAAGCCCGATCGTCTTCACAAAGGGCTTGCCGTAAAGTTCCGCCAATGGAGGAATATCGGACGGATCGTTGACCTGTATTTCCAGCAGCCCAGCCCCACCGATTCTACTCGCTACATCGGTCAGTACGATCCAGAGAATTTTGAAATGTTGGTTACTCCTGCTGGTTCAACTCGGATCCGTCCCTTCGCAATCATCGAAAACGTGTCGAGCGATCGAGGAAGAGTGAATGTTACTCCGCAACCACAGCAGTTCAACGTGACATTCCGAATTCGGGATGAAGTCAACGCAACGCTACCCCCACTCTTCGAGCAAGTATTGCAAACCAATCTTCTCTATCCAACTGAAGGAATGCCAGGAGAGCCGAATGCAAACCCAGCCCGCAGCAATCTCGACACTCTCTACTTCGATCCCTACATCCCAACTTATGCGGCAGCGAGTATCGGACGTTTTACCGTTGAAGTGGAAGCCACACCAGTTCAGGGGGAAGATCGTTGGCCGTTCGACAATTGGTTCCAATCACATCTCTTTGTTCTCCGTCGTCATCCACTTTCATATACTTGGTGGAGTCTCTACGATCTTGTCGAGCAGACTCCAATTCCCGACGTAAGGGAGTGGGTATCGCGTGGGGCCACTGTAGTGGATGGAGTTGTTGAGACGTGGAATCCGAAGGTGGATCATTCACCAGTTGGCGCGTTAAATTTTCAAGCACCTGTTATCAAGTTAGATCGAAGAGATCTTAATGGTCGATTCTACAACGACAATGAGAGTGGGGCTGTAGGAGGGGATACCTTAATCTCTTCTCCAATTGATATTCCAGCTAATTTGGCCAATCTATTCTCTCCCTATCTTCTCTTCTCCTACCAACGTGGAGGAGCGATTGAATACCATCGAGGGTGGAGTAACTCCGTGCGGCAAGGTCCAGAGTCGGCTCTTTACAACGTTACGAAGACAGAGTTCTATCAAATACCTGATCATCTACTTCTCGAGTTTGCTGAGCCAAGGATTGATTCACTCGGTGTAGGCATTTTTTTGAATTCTGAGCGCTGGATAGAACAAGGGTTCCTTGGAAGTGAAGGGTCTATTTCGGCAGCTAAGTACTGGGGAGAGACGGCTGCTCCACGTTGGGCAGTCTTTGGTGGAGGAGGGGGAATGGATACTGTCGGACTCATTCACGTTGATTCGCTTGACGCAGGGAATGATCGCTTCTTCAAAAAAGTCTGGGTGCCGATTCCTTCTCGATACTTTGAAGATTCACTTGCCGGAAAGAATTTCCGTTTTCGGTTTCGAGTGGTTGCGAAGAATGATGGACATCCGTACGGACTGCCAGTGGATGACGAGGATGCGTTCTATATCGACAATGTCTGGGTTAGAACACTGGACCATCCTGAAGTAGAGATTACTGGTATTGAAGTCGATCTTCCATATACAGAAATTCCACCATCACAAGCGAAAGCAATACCGTTGCGGGTTCAACTCTATAACAACGACGTTCGGTGGTCAGGTATTCCCTCGGTCGAGGTAAAAATCGAACGATTGGAAAATGGAATACCTACGGGGCAAATCTTTTACCGAGAGACTGTTGGAAAAGTTGGAATTCTGAAAGGTGAAACCGTGATATATGAGTTCCCTCCGTGGAATGCTGCTCAGTATCTACAGGAAGATGAGGTAGGGGAAGGGAAGGTAGTTCACTATCGGATCAGTGCAGAACTGAAGCCGAATTTCGACTACTATTTTTATAATGATGATTATACCAGAGACGTTGAAATTCGCTTTGGTTCAACACTCGCTTATGACGGTATTACCTTAGCTGGCACGAGTCAGAATGATATTCCAAACCTCAGAGGGATTACTGGGAGTGGCCTCAATCTCAGTGCTCAATATCCTGATAGAGATGGCCGCTTCCCGTTTGGATCGGCCTCTGGGCGAGGGGCAATGGCAATCCCATTTCGACTGAGTGAACCAGATACTATTCGGGGCTATCAAGTATGGTACGGATCCAGTAGCTCTGGACTCGATTTCCTCCGGCTTCAGCTTTATCGTCTGCCGCAAGATTCCACTCAGAGTAATCCAAAACCGATCCCTCTTCCCAACACACCACTCTTCGGATTTATTGAAGAGACGAGAGTGGATGTCCGGCGTGGGGTTGGAATACCGGCTGATGACCCAAATCGAGGTGAGGTCTTCGGAGTATTTGATCAGTACCTGATTCATCCTATGGAGAGGCCATACATTGCAGAACCTGGTGAGTATTATGTGGTGATTACGCAGATGAACAACTCAGCGTTGAACTTGGGGGCAAGTGCTTGGAGGCAAGGGGCGAAGATGGTTGTGCTCGATCATGAGGAGAGTGGACGCCCGCCACTCTATGAAAAACTCGCACCCGAGATGCAAAACGTTCAAGTGTGGTATTCGAATGGAACTGACTACAACGAATGGTTCCCGATGTTAAGTCGTGAGGGATATACGGGATTCCCACTGAGCGATCTGGTAGGAAGTGTGAACGGAATTGCAACCTATCAACAAGGGTCGTGGATGCCGATGGTTCGGCCTCGGTTTACTATCGAGGGATACGCTTTCGATACCTCCTCTTCGGTGCAAGAGTTCTCCGCGACGAGTGGAGAGCAGATACCCACACTTCGTGTTGACCCGAATCCGGCAACAGAAAGAGTGCGAGCACGCTTCACTATTGGAGATTCTCAGAGACTTCGGTTGGAGCTATGTAATCTCTATGGAATTCCTGTCCGCTCGACAGTTCTCAATCACGTTAAGAGTGGAGAAGTAGAGTGGGATCTTCGAGGGGGGGACGGCGGAAGCCTACCATCAGGTCTTTACCTGTGCAGAGCCACAGGTGAAGGGGTATTGTTAGTGCAGACCGTAGTGATTGTTGAGTGAGGCCGTGAGTGGAAAGAATCTCAAGAGAATTTTCTTAGGAGAGTGCTTCTGAGAGAGGTGAAGGATGGGATAGATTTGCCGATATTGATAAAAAGGTATTGTGAGGAGTTTACTTAACAAAGGCAACAAATGAAGCTACATCGATTTGCGGAAGCTGCTTCGTTCTTAACGTCTGCCCGCCCATTCCTTGAAGCCAGCGAAGCCGAATATAATCTGATGCTCGGGATTGCCGACCGGATTTCCCAGAACAGACCGGAGCGGAATCCATTTCTCGCAGTTGTTGAGAACTCGCAGAACGAAATTGCGATGGCTGCACTGATGACTCCACCCTGGCAGGTGATTGTGACGCGGGGAGGAGAGGAAGAGCTTCGCTTACTTGCCACGACTCTGCAACAGGAAGAGTGGCAGGTTCCCGGAGTACACGGTCCAATTGATGAGGCAGAGCAGTTCGCCAAAATATGGTCCAACTTAACGGGGCAAGAAATTGTTGAGGGGAATCGACTCGGCATCTATCAACTAAGAGAACTGAGTTTGCCAAAGTTCAGTGAAGGAAGGATGAGGCCTGCAATGTTGGAAGATGAAGAACTCTTCGTGGAGTGGGTCGAAGGGTTCTACAGAGATGCCGATACAAACGCTCCGAAGGAGGAGCGCCTTCCACGCATTCGAGCATTCTTAGGTGAGGGAAGACTCTTCTTCTGGGAGGTCAATGGTACGTTAGTCTCAATGGCTGGATGGCATCCCGCTACGCGCAGCAGTGCTCGCATCGGTTACGTCTACACTCCTCCTGAATTTCGTCGCCGGGGCTATGCTGGGATTCTCACCGGAATGTTGAGCCAACATCTTCTCAACATGGGAAAAACCAACTGCTTCCTCTTCACTGATTTATCAAATCCAACCAGCAACAGTATCTATCGGAAGGTTGGTTATCGACAGGTGACAGAGAACCGAGAGTATAAATTTGTAGAGGATAGATAGAGAGTTGTGCGTAGAGTTTGCAGGGTAGCTCGCAATCATACTACGTAGAGTTTTTTCCTACGGTCAACCGAGTGATTGCAAGTATCACCAACGCCAAAGCCAACGATACCACAGCCACAACCAACACTGTCTCCGGTCCATACGACTCAAAGAATTGTCCTACAAGCCAGGGCATTGTCATTCCACCAGCCGCTGCCCCAACGAAGAACCAGCCGGTGACGTTCCCCGTCAACTTCATCTTATCTCCTGCGAATGCCATTGTCATTGGGAAGATCGACGCAATAGCGAAACCATACACTGTTGTTCCTATGGCAAGAGTGGAAAAAGTCTCTCCCATAAGGGCGATCCAAACAACGGCAAGGATTCCGAAGATCATATCGAACGGAAGAATTTGCTGTGGAGCAAATCTTCTGGCTAAGAAAATCCCTAACAATCTACCAACAGTCAGT
>JBFWSB010000016.1:0-26154 GCA_050248595.1 Kapaibacterium sp. (SeqCode) | reverse complement strand
TTAGTCGATTTTGTGATGGAGACGTAAACAAGGTCACGCAAAGATAATGGAAGATAGTAGGACGGAAGAGAATCTTCACTGTTCCGTAGAATTACGAGAAGATCAATACTCCAACTCCTCAAAAAACGGCTCAGCCAACATTCGGAACAGACCTTGGGTCTCCTCAAAGCGTTCACGGTCGTTCATATCGAACCACCAGAACTCCTCGAAATCTCCTCGGTTCACCCCAAGCTGCATCGTCCCTTGCGACTTATGCTCGGCAATCAGCCAGTTGACGATGATCTTGTAGTTCAACTGATTTTTGAAGCCAAAGGAGGCTCGTCTATCGAACGAGAAACTCGGCAAGCCAGTTGAAATACTTGTCCTCGGATACCCCGGCAACCCCTTGAAGACCTCCACCGAATCTCCGTCAGTCGAGACTGAAACGCCGAGAACGATTGGGCGTTTCTCTTTGCTGAGTCGGCTGGCGGCTTCCAGCGCCATAATCGTAGCCCCCTTGTGGTGGCCGTGTGTTCCGGGTGTTGGCAGCAGGCAGAAAACGTAGTCGTAGGCTCCCTTCTCCATAATCTCCGTCAACCGCTTCATCACAGAAGCAGTATCCCACACGTAGCCGAACGTGGAGTCGACGTTGAGTGTGTACATGTGATCCTTCTGATCGAAGAAGAAGTAGTTCCTGATACCGATAATATCCCCACCCGCCATCAACTCCTTCTTCCGAATTGTCGGCAGAAGTGCTCGGCCTGTATCTTCGTTCGTCAGTTCGTGACCGTAGATAATGTTTGCGAGAGAGGAATATTTATAGCCTCCTTCAGCGTTGGTTATCAGAGCCAAATCCACGTTCCCTTTCAGGGCGTGAGTAACCTTCCAGACCGTTGCAGCCATTCCTGACTCATCATCTGGGTGGGCTGTAACGATCAAGATGTTCGGAGAAGTTTGGGCAAGGGCTGTGAGGGAGAACGTTGTAAGAAACGCAAGGGAAAGAAGCGTTCGGAAAAATATGTTCATCGTCGCGTTTATCGTTAGTGTTATTCCTACTGTTCCTCTGTAGCGGAAGAAAGATTTGTGGAGTAAGTTACGGTAGTTTCGGGAGATGGTTGGGGAGGATTGCAAAGCAATGGAGGAGAAATGGATTCGTCAAGCCTCTCCACACTCTACTATAAGTGCTTGATAAGTGAGAGCCTCCAGAAAAACAACCAGCAACGATCCGTGGACAACGTCTGTGCCATGAACGACACCATCGACCGGAAGACTATACTTGCATATCTGCAAGAACGAAAAGAAGAATTGGAGCGAGATTGCCAAATCTCTCGCTTAGGATTGTTTGGCTCTTTTGCTGTTGACCAAGGAACGGAGCAGAGTGATATTGACATCATTGTTGAGTTTGAACCGAATACTGCCAACTTGAGCGAGAAGAAAGCAAGAATTCGCGAAATGCTCGAAGAAGAATTTCACAGAGACATTGATATATGTAGAGAGAAGTTTATCAAGCCATATTTCCGTACACACATTCTTCAAACAGCGATCTATGTCTGATAAAGATCAAGGGAATGCACTTGCCATCCTGGATGCCTGCTCTAAAATCTTCAGGTTTGTCAACGGCCACAGCAATGCAGAATCGTTCTACGCAGACGAAAAATCATTCGATGCTACCCTACTGAATTTTGTAGTTATTGGCGAATCAGTCAGCAGATTGTCAGAGTCGCTTAAGAAGCAAAACGCACACATCCCTTGGCAACAAATCAGACAATTCAGGAATCTTGTTGCTCACGACTATTTTGGTGTTGATGCAGAGGAGGTCTGGCAGATTATCGAACAACATTTGCCTGAATTAGAGAAGAATATTCACGCAATTCTCGGGAAGTAGAGGAGAGAACTGATTGGATTGTCTCAGCATTCAACTCTTCCTCTGTACCGAAAGAAAAGTTTGTAGAGTAAGTTACGGTAGTTTCAGGAGATGATTGGTTCAGGTAGCAACGCAATGGAGGGAGGAAGGATTTGTCAAGTCTGACTAAGCATTAGGTATACAACATTGATGAAGGAGAATATCTATGAGCACTGAAGAAGTTCGCTACCTTGCCGATGATACAGGGAACATCACCGATGTTGTTGTTCCTATGGCATTATGGAAGGAGATTATTGCTGAATTAGAAACTTCGCACTTACTTGAGAGTGAAGTGATGAAAAAACGCTTGCTTGAAGCCCGGTCACGATCGGAAAGTATTACAATTCAGGACGTTCTCAGTCAACTCGGGCTAACTTCAGCATGAGAACAATAGAATTTGATCGCAATGGTTTTGAAGACCTTGCATAGTGGATTGAACACGACCGGAAGACTGCCAAACGTATCGTACAATTAATTCGAGATATTCAACGAGACCCATTTCATGGACTTGGCAAACCTGAGCCGTTAAAGCATGAACTGCAAGGCTGTTGGTCTCGTCGAATCACTGAAACACATCGCCTTGTATATGAAGTACGTGAGAATAACATTCGCATCCTTGCATGTCGATATCATTACTCTGCATAACGTCCAAGTATCTCCTCCTGTTATCGATATCTTCTCTACTGCTCCCCATATTCCTTACGGGCTGCGTCCAAAACGCTCACATCATCTCTCCAGCACCACGCACACTCTCGGAAGATTGGGACATGACAGTCGTTGGCGGAGTTTCGATTTCTCCTCGACAGAATAAAATTACCTTTGCCCCGCAGCTTGGCTTTTGGGGTGGGAACAAGCAGAATGTATTCGGACTCACCACAAACGCCATCCTCTTCCCTTCAACCATCTCCTACGTCCACTACAACTACTTGGACGAAACATATTACCTGAGTTACCAACTTCACCTCTCACAACTTCTGCCAACACCAGAGGGAGGGTTTACACCGAGCATCGAGGGTGACCTTGGCCTCCACGGAACGCACGGATTCTATCGTCACGGACTAAAAGTAGGGATTGCCTTCATGCCTGACCTGAGTGGTAGTTGGCTGAATCGGTGGAATATCTTCTCCTCATCTCCACGGTCGGCATTCATCCCAGTTATTGGATATGATGCCTTCACTGGTCCGGTTGCCCTCAGCGCAATTTGGTGTCCTGGTATGACCGCTCACCTGATAGAGAAATATCGCAAACCAAAGAACGAGAGGGATACGGGATTTTATTTTGAGGAGAGTCAACTTCGCATAGAACACTTCTTTCCACCAGCCGATTCGGGATATTTAGCACCCCTTCAAATGTGGCTTCCAGACTCCACCAGACTCCGCATATCAAAGTTGAGAGCCTACTACGATGACGGAACTCCTCTACAGATACTCGCAACATCCGACCTTGTTGAAGCTTACGTCAGCCCCCACTACGACTACTACTGGGTAATGATTGATGAGGGGGACATTCCAGATGCAGCCCTCTACAGTCGCCTGATGGCACTCGACACCGCAGTAATCGCCCAATATTATCGCCACACAGGAAGGCTCATAATCAGAGATAGTCCACGAGCACTCAATCAACTTGATTCAATCAGCGTACCGATTCTTCACGACATGATCTTCAACGGAAGTTTTTGGGGATGGGAGGAAAAAGAAAAAAATTAAGGGCTAACTGGTAAGAAAATTTTTTCATAGAACCTCTGTATCGATTTTTTTTCTGCTGTGTCGTTTCACTATGGCATATCATTTGCCTATTATTGTGCAGCTTTCATTACTGTCATTTTTTTACGATCAACGATGAAGAACTCTGCTCTCTATCTACTACTGCTGCTTATAGGAAGCACGTTTTTGCTTTCGAGCTGCGATTCTACATCCCCTGACGACCCAACTGCCCAACTCAACACCGAACTTGAGAATCTTTTGAAAGATGCTTCCGGCGGTCAAGGTCTCGCATTTTTCACAATGCCTGCATCGAACAACTATGCGGCAATTCCGCAGGATCCGAAAAATCCTCTCACTGATGCTAAGGTTGAACTCGGCAAGGCACTCTACCACGAAACCGCACTGACGGTTCGCCCGAAATTTAGTGGCGATGTACTTCACGCCTCGTGTGCTTCGTGCCACCACGTTGACGCAGGATTCCAGGCAGGGATAGCGCAGGGAATTGGAACCGGAGGCATTGGCTTTGGGATGCATGGTGAAGCGCGAACAAAAGATCCGAACTGTGCTGTTGATTCCATGGACATTCAACCAATTCGCTCTCCATCGGCAATGAACGTTGCTTGGCAGCCAAACATTCTCTGGAATGGTCAGTTCGGAGCTACCGACCTGAACGTTGGCACAGAGGCAGCTTGGACGGTTGGTACGCCGAAGGAGAAGAACAATCTTGGCTTTGCCGGACTTGAAACGCAAGCAATTGCCGGACAAGATGTCCACCGGATGGATATTACCAAGTCGATTATCCCCTCGCACGCAACGTATCAGGCACTCTTCGCCGCAGCCTACCCAGAGCTTCCAGCAAACGAGCGGATAACAGACATTACCGCAGGGCTTGCAATTGCCGCCTACGAGCGAATACTCCTTTCGAACGAAGCACCATTCCAACGTTGGCTAAGTGGGAACCGGAGTGCGATGAGTGAACAGGAGTTGCGCGGAGCTGTCGTCTTCTTCGGAAAGGGTCAATGCGTCTCCTGCCACACCGGCCCAGCCTTGAACTCAATGGCCTTCTACGGTCTCGGCATGAAGGACTTGGATGGTCCTGGAACATACGGCAAGGATCCGTCAAAGCCAGAACACAAAGGGCGTGGAGGATTCACCGGCAATCCTGTCGACATGTTCAAGTTCAAAGTTCCGCAACTCTATAACTTGGCCGACTCACGTTTCTACGGACACGGAGCCTCGTTCCACTCGGTTCGTGAAGTTATCGAGTACAAGAACAATGCTGTACCGGAGAACAGCAACGTACCACAAACACAACTTGCTTCGGAGTTTGTTCCGCTCAACTTGACATCGGGAGAGATCGACGATCTGGTTGCATTCATTGAAAATGGTTTGCGCGATCCAAATCTCCGCCGCTATGTCCCAACCTCGATTCCTTCGGGCTTATGTTTCCCGAACAATGATCCTCAAACGAAGATCGACCTTGGATGCAACTAAGTTGAAGATGTAGCGGAGAGGAACTTACAGTAGAGATGAAATAGCAAGTGCCCGGAGCTTCAGGTGAAGCTCCGGGCACTGTTGTTTGTGGAACAGCTTGATTGTTATACCGATTTTAATTGGCGAAGACGTATACCACCTTTCTTCGCCCTCTCCCCCAGCCTCTCTCCCGATCCCGGGCGCGGGGAGCAACGGCAACGGAAGAGCAGGAACTCCCTACTCCTCTAACTTCTTCTCATCACTCAACAGCAACCCTACCAGCACCACAACCCCGCACCCTATCACATTGTACCAAAGGTAGCTAACGCTCAGATTTTGGGCGACTGAGTGGAGCGCACCACTCCCCGTCCACGACTCCCACGTCTCGGCCATCCACCCAAGATTGTTCAGCAGAGCAATCGTGACAATCCCCACAAGCAGCCCCCAGAACGCCCCTTGCGCCGTTGCACGCTTGATGCCGATTGCGAGGACGAAGACACCGAGAAGCGAGCCGTAGAAGAATGAGCCGAAGGTGTTCACAACTTCAATTAACGAACCGAGGTTTGCTGCGAAGAGAGCCACAATACAGGCAAAGATTCCCCAGCCGAGGGTGAAAAGTCGGGTCATCTTCAAGTAGTGTTCCTCTGTCTCATCCGGCTTGAAGTGGCGGCGATAGAAGTCGATGACCGTTGCAGTGGAGAGGGCATTCAATTCGGAGGAGATAGAAGACATTGCCGCGGCAAAGATGGCGGCGATGAAGAGGCCGATCACCCCAATCGGCAGCCGTGTGGTTACAAAGTTCGGGAAGACGAAGTTCACGTCGTTGTATCCCCCCTCACCTACCATCGCAAGTGCCTCTTTCCGCACAGCCTTCATCTCATCGTTTGCCGCAACGTATCCAGTTCGCGCACTCTCTCTTCCCTGAGAATCGTTTGCAAAAGCTTCGGCAGCCTTTCCCCTCATCTCAAACGCCTCTCCGTATCGTTCGCGCAACGCCGCGAACTCTTCTGGATGTTCTGCCGCCAACTTCGCCTCCTGTACCGGATCGAAGACCACCGGAGGTTGCACGTAGTGATAGTAGACGAAGACCATCACGCCAATCAGCAGGATGCCAAACTGCAAGGGAACTTTCAGCACAGCATTCATCATCAACGATCTGCGCCCCTCATCCACCGACTTCGCCGTCAGGTAGCGTTGCACTTGGCTTTGATCGCAGCCGAAGTAGCTCAGCATTAAAAAGAGTCCACCAATCAACCCAGACCAGAGCGTATACTTCTCGTTCCAGTCGAACTTCAGGTCGATAGCATTCGTCCGCCCGGTGATCCCGGCAGTTCGGAGAGCGTCGGTAAACCCAACCCCCTCCGGCAAGGCATTCAGGATAATGATGAAGACAACGGTGAGGGCTACGCCAATCACAGCCATCTGCCGAACATCCGTCCAGGTAACCGCCCGAACACCACCGAACATTGTATAGATAGTCGTGGTGAGTCCCATCGCAAATACAGTAAGCCAGAGAGGCCAGCCGATAATTGAAGAGAGGACGATGCCGGGAGCGGAGATAATCACACCGACGCCGAGGCAGCGCGAAATCAGAAAGAAGAAACTTGTGAGAGAGCGGGTGCGGGCATCGAATCGCTTCTCTAAATATTCGTAGGCGGTGTAGACTTTTGCTTTGTTGAAGAAGGGGACAACCGTCACCGAGAGGATAATCATTGCGAGGGGAAGGCCGAGATAGAACTGGATGAACCGCATACCGTCGTCGAACGCTTGTCCGGTTGTGCCGATCAAGGTGATTGCGCTCATCTGCGTTGCCATCACCGAGAGGCCAACAGCCCACCAGGGCATAGAACGGCTTGCCAACAAATAATCTTCTAACCCACTTCGATCTTTTCCGTAGCGCGTTCCGCTCCAGACGATCCAAGCGAGATATACCAGTACGATGCTCCAGTCAATCCAACTCACGAGAACTGTGGTTTGTGGTGTGCGATCTGCGAATGTGGGGAACTTACAACGAGAATTCTGAAGAGAAGAGAATCAGGGCCAGAATCAAGACTCCGGTGTAGAGGAAAATGCCGAGGTAGATCAGAGACCAGTTGTAGGTTCGTTCAGTAGTTGGTTGTGTC
Source organism: Kapaibacterium sp. (SeqCode) (assembly GCA_050248595.1). GTDB lineage: Bacteria > Bacteroidota > Ignavibacteria > OLB7 > OLB7 > JAGWAZ01. The sequence goes on along the minus strand of JBFWSB010000016.1, from coordinate 18,973 downwards.
ATTGTTGTGTTCTGTTGGAAAAGAGTCACGCAAAGGCGCAAAGATTTTTTTGGAGAGCCGGATACTTTCCCTACGAGCAGGCTCAGGACAACTTAAGGAGAGAGTGTGAGATCGGCAGAGTCGCTCTTCACTGTAAAGCCTCGCGCTCCGTTGAGGGCTGCGGCCTGTAGTTCTTCCAATTCCTCGTGGTCGGAAAAGATTTCTGTTCCCTGCGTCAAGATGTCGAGTGCATTCTCGTAATCCCCTTCCCTCAGCAGCATCCGCCCGAGCATCAAGATTGCATGCAGCAGATCATCTTCAAACTCACGGCGAAGGTTTTCGAAAAGCTCATCGTAGAGACCGGGGAAGGGGACATCACCTCCTGAGATTTCGAAGACATCCCGAAGGATATCCACCCCCTGCGTCAACCTTCCCTTACGGATTGCTCTCTCCGCCTGGTTCAACAACTGGCGTGCCTCGATTAAATCTACCCGTACTTTCTCACTGTTCAATCTTGGCGTATCCCCTTCGGTCAGCACAACGTCGGGTCCAATCGCCTCGCGAAGTCGGAGAACTGCCATGTTCATTGTGCGGCGGGCGCGCTCCGGATCATCCTCCACACCGGAAGCAAGTGTGAGGAAAACATTCCGGGTGAGGGGAACTTTCAGGATAGCGTCGGCAATGAGCAATCCAAGCATCAAATGGTTCCGCGCTCCACGGAGCCTTTCAATCTCTCCACCCGGATGTCGGAACGTGATTGTGCCGAGCATCGTTACCTCCACAAACTCATCCCCACTCTCTTCAACCCCACCCGCCGACTCTTCACTCCCAAATCGTGTTGCCCACTCTTTCTTTTTATCAGCCGAAAGAAACTTTCCACTTATCTCGAAGAACCAACTTCCCCCTCTATTCATGTTCCGTTCCGTGGACCAGAGGAGCACTCTATCGACAGCATTCCCCAACACTTGCCCCCAATTCTCATCGAGTACCAACAGTTTTCTTCTCACCAGCTCATCAACCAAAGCTAAAGCGGCCTGAAAGCTTAAGAGTCTGTGGCGTCGGAGAATCGGCTGCTGAAGGAAGCTCTGCAAATCTTCGAGTTCAGCATCTGCTATAGGCTGTCCCTCCATCAACCCACGAACTATTGGAATTAGAACGTCGAGATCGGCATCGGGATCATCAATGTCCACACTTTCCGGCCCAGCAATTGGCCGCACAAGTTCTACCCCACGCAACTTTTCCAGAGTGGGGAGGGCAAGAATAATCCGAGCAGTTAGGGGAATATGCTCCGTGCTGAGAGCGAAGGCCTCCTGCAACTCCCCCATCTGCTCGTGCCGTCCGTTCACCACAAACCAGGCAGCAAGGTTCCGCCCCACATGTTCGCGGCGTCGATCTTGTATCGTTGGCTCCACTGTTGGGTCGGCAATCGCCTCATCAACTTTTGCCCGTATCGTCTCCAACGGCGTGTCGAGTGCAACCAATGCTTCTGCCTCGTAAATGAAGCAGGAGGCGACAGTCCGAAGCAGACCAATATCTCTGAGAATAGGACGGTACTTTGTTATCAGTTCAAGGGCTTCAGTATTCCATCCAGTTTCAACCAAGAAGGCAATCTCACGGATATAGTAGTGTGGCCGAACCAAGCGAGACTGCCGTAACTCACTAAACAACACTTGCTTCTGCTGAAGCTCTTCGGCAGTAGTGAAGGATGAGAGGAGATAGTAGCCGAAGTCGTGCAACCACTCTTTATAGACAGCTTTGTCCCCTCCACTCTGCTCGGCGGCGAGATGGCAAGCATTCTCCACATACTGCAAATCTTTCAGGTAGAACCCGAAGATGTAGGCACAAGAGCCGATTGTTCGGAGGAAAGCACGATACTCAAAACTCATTCGGAGCGATGGGAATCTCTCCACTAAATTCTCAACGCTCTCGATAATTTTAGAACAGCGAGCACGATCTCGGCGCGATGAGTAGCGGAAGAGATTGAGATACCCCCTGATGTGGAGTGCTAACAGTTCACTATTCCCTGTTTCAAGTCCAGCTCTCGTCTTTTCCAATAACTGGCTGGAAAGTTGAAAGTACTCCTCCGACTCATCGGCACGCCCTAAAAGGGTCAGCCGAGTTGCGAGGGCGTAAAGTTGCAATCGTTCCAGTCCCTCTTCACTCCCCTTCTCCTTCAGAATCTCCGTTCCGATTCGCTCAATCACTTCCCAAATTTTCGGAGCTAACAACCAATCGGCTGAGCGATCCATCCGGTTAACGATGACAATTGCCTTCTCCACAACCTCGAAGAAAAACTCTTCTGAAACATCTTCTCCTCTTCTATTCTCTTCCAAAACAAGGAATGGTGTAACCGAGTAGAGAGGAGCGTCGGAAGCAATTACACCCAACAGTGGAAGGAAGAGAGGCTCCTCGGCTTCGAGCAACGTCCGATGAAGAAGTGAGTGGGCGAAAGCAAAGGGGAGTCCTCGCACACCCGGATCGCGTAGCGAAGCGACCACCGCATTGGAGCGAACAAGAATTCCTTTGAAGAGAAGCTTGGAGATCATCCGGTCGGCATCCTCGATTAACAGACGAGCTGCTTCCGGAGCAAAGATTTCGCCGAGGCGAGCAAGGCGGAGAGCTGCAATGCGCTCTTCTTCAGTCAGGTGGGATGCCATCCCCTCGGTTAGGCGTCGAGCACTTCGCTCCGCCATTTCACGGAACGCTTGTAGATCGACCGTCACGTTCCACATATCGCCATCGTTCACTAATATATCGGCGTTGATAGCTCCGCGGAGTGCCGAACGAAAGGCCAGTGGGTTGCCGAGCGTTGTCTCCTGAAGTATCTGCAAGACCTCGGGGTTAGAGGCCGAGCCGAACAACTTATCCCAGAGAACGTGGACGTTCTCCCCGTTTAGTGGAGAGAGGTAGACTTCCTCCACTAAATAGGCCTCGAACGCTCCCCGCCCTTTCAACTCAGCCGGGCGCGCAGCAACCAGAAGAGTTAATGGCTCCTCGGCAAGTGCTTCAACAAACAGACTAAACTCACGAATTCCGGCTCCCTCCAGAAGGTGTGCATCCTCCACAACAACTACGGTTTTGCGCAGACGACAGAGGCGGCGGATTGCGCCGATAATCGAAGGGAGGTTTGGGTCTGGCTCCTCACGAAGGAGTGGGCTTGCCGACGAAGAACTCCAGAGAGCAACTGCCAGCAACGGTGCGGGAGCAACAGCACTGTCTGGACGGAGTTTTGTGTGGATGATAAGGTTCCCCTCCCTCTCCATCTGGGCAAGCACCTCTTCCACAAGTCGACTCTTTCCCGAGCCAGCTTCTCCACTCAACAGCATTGCCCGCAGTCCAGAAATATCATTTCGCCCGCGAGCGAACTCAAGAATGCGCTCCACCTCTTTTTCTCTTCCCACAAAGGGGAGCAAGCCATGGTTCAGAAAGTCAACTACAGATGTTCGCATGGTCGTAACAAGAAAAGAATACTCTCTGAGTCCTCAAACTTCGTTCTCCGCTCAGTTCATCAGCAGATCACTCCTCCACTTTCACACTCCCTGAGTCAGCATATTTGCCAAGACCCACCAGAGCAACCTTCAGCAGTTCACCAATCTCCTCATCTTCCGGCAATATACCAAAGGCTGAGCCGAGCAGGCTCTCGGCAGCCTCGTTATCTTCACTCTTTAGCAACCCTTCTCCAACACTTATAATCGTGTTCCGAACTCCGGTCTCAAACTGCTCTCGCAATTCCTCGAAGAGGTCGGCGTAAAGTCCGGGAAAGGGAACATGTCCATTCCAAAGCTTCAGGACCTTAGTTAGCTCTTCTCGGGCTGTTCGCAGGTCATCTTTACGAAGAGATTTGCGGGAGAGTCGGAGAGAATCGTAAGCCTCGAGAAGGTCAACCGACACATCTTCCAAGTTCAACTGCGGAGTCTCTCCCTCCGTTAAAATTGCCTCCTTCCCGAGAGCTTCGCGTAGGCGGAGGACTGCAACGTTCATCGAGCGTCTGGCGCGATCTGGGTCACTTTCATCACCAGTTGCGAGGGCAATAAAGTCGACCCGCTCCATCGGCTCCTTCAACAAGTTATCGGCAACCAGTGTGCCGAGGAGTGTATGGTTCCGTCCACCTCGCAAGCGCGTTGGCTGGCCCCCCGATTCGCTGTAGGTGATATTGCCAAACATGCCGATTCGCAGACGCTTCTCTTCAACAGCTTTGGAAGGAGCAGTGGTATTCTCGCTGCTCCAAGTCTGCCAGAGTTGCAACTCCTGAGGCAGAAGCAGATTCGCTCCTCGCATTGCCATTGCCCGAACTGCCAACGTTAAGCCCCGCGCTCTAAACCACTCCAACGCCGCAAGCAGCGCCGGACGAAGGAATGTCTCCACAAACTTTGTTGGAACATCCCTTCCCTCTTCTATCTCTCTACGAACAACAATCAGCAGAACTGCCACGTAAGCAAAATTCATCACTTTAATTGTGCGAACGGGAACAGTCTGAATAATCTCCTCGTATATCGCAGCCGATATTCCCTCCCCCGCCTCGTGCTCTTCCAACATTCGCCAGAGCAGCTTTTCCTTTTCCAATAGCGGCTCCCCATGTAGTCGCCATAGTGCCTCGGGTATCTCTCCTTCCACTTGCAGGAGATAGCGATCCGTGATTGGCATGTATGCGACGGGAAAATCGTAGTTGGAGATCAGGTGACCGATTAACTTTACTTCACCCACTAAGATCATCGTGGAGATCGGCACACAAAGTTGTTCAAACAGTGTCCGATTATTCTCAGTTTGGGCTACAGAAGCAATAGAGTGGAAGCTCTTATCGACCTCTTCAACAGCCGCTCCCAACATCGCCCGTGCGGCCAGGTTCAGGCAGAGAGTACCCCAATAGTTATGGAACATCTCTGTCTTTCGGTAGTAGCTCTCTAACCGCTCTATCCCTTTCAGAGCCTCGGCTGCCCGCCCATCCCACAACAGATAAATAACTGTCCACGGTCGCCGTATAAGGTCTTCACCATCAAGTCTATCAAGCTCAAGCCGTATCTCTTCTCTCCGCTCAAGTTCTTCTTCGGTCTCCCAAAACAGAAGGAGGTAGGAACCAATGCTCTGTAAGGCTCTACTCCGCATCTCTGGTGTGTAGCGATCTGAACGAAGGATATTATCGAGTTCTACCTCACACTTCTTCTGATACTCCCGATTCAGGACAATGCTGGCATTGTGATTCAACTCCCGAATAAAATCGATGTAGGCAAATGTGTATCGAGCGTCGGGGAACTTTGATAGATACTCTTCCAAGCGTTCCTGTACACTCCAATACCGTTTATCCCCTTTCTGAAAGAGAACCGCATGCAAGTAGAGGAGTGCGTAGATATATTCTTCGTAGTGACCGTAGGGAATAAGGTTCTGAACCATTTCCAAATATTGGTCGACCAACCCTTCATACTCTTCCACAGGGTTTCGGCGACGCAGGATACGTATCTGTAAAGCCAACAGTGCTGCTTCAGCTAAAAGCTGTTCCTCCTCTCCACTCCACACTCCCCACTTCATCAACGCCTCAGCCCCCCTGTAGACCACCATCGCATAGTTCCAGTCACTCGTCTCATTCAGCCTCAAGGCAATTTTAGTCAAGGCCTCCAAAGCCTTAATTATCCGTCCCCCTTCAATGCGAAGGTGTTGTGTGGATCGTGAGAGAAGATCGTATGGAGTGATTGTGTAGAGAGGGATATTCGCTACGAGAAGGGGAAAGAAAAGTTCAGGATCGAAAGTACTCTTCTCCAGAAGAGAACTGTGGAGCAGCGAGTGTGAAAATGCGAGAGGCCGTTCAGCACTCTGCACTCCATTTACTGAAACGACAGCGTCGCTTACCTCAACTAACACCCCTTCTTCCCTCAACTTCTCCACACCCTCCATTCCCTTCTCCCCAACCAACGCACGCGCCCCCTCCACCGAAAACGATTCGCCGAGCCAGGCCAGAAGTCTGGCTATATCTTGCTCTTCTGCACTCAAGTGGGCAATCATCCCCAACGTCATTCGCTCAGCGCTCCGCTCTACAACATCTGCAAAGATTTCGTCCACCACAAGAACCCCACCATCATCGTGCAGAATAAGAGCACCACTATTAACAGCTCCTCGAAGTGCTGAGCGGAGAGCAAGCGGATTGCCGAGAGTTCCCTCCACTAAAACATTCAGTTCCATATCTGTTGGGAGGGTACCGAAAAGATCATCCCATATCTCCGCGACACCACTTCTACTCAGGCTATTCAGGTTCAGTTCTAATGATAGAGAAGGCCCTATTAGCGAACGCAGCTCCGGTGTGGCAAATCGCGAAGTAGTGAGGAAGAGAATTGGTTCATCGGATAGTTGATCGGGCAACATCGCAAACTCACGCGCGGCCATCCCCTGAAGCAAGTGAATATCTTCGATCACCAGCAGCGTTCTGCGCAGACTTGCCACCCGCTTCAACGTGGAGACAGCGGAGGAGAGCGTCGGCTCCGGTTCCCCTTTCAAGAGTTTGCCAGCTGAGTCCGATCCCCAGAGAGCTGGTGCTATGAGTGCGCCAATTGAGGCAATTCCCTCCGGGCGAAGCTTCGCGTGTACCACAACGCCCCCCCCTTCAATCACCTGCGGCAGCAGTTCCTCAACCAACCGACTCTTCCCACAACCAGCCTCTCCAATAATGAGTCCAGTCCGCAGATTATCCCCCCCACCCCGTTCAAGCCAGAAGGAGAGGAGAGTGCGAATCTCTTCCTTCCGACCAGCAAACGGCAGGTTTCCCCCCCCGAGAAAATGTTCCAGAGACCCCATGAATAGCAAGTAATGTTCTCGTTCAGCGTACGCAAAATCCCTCAAAATTCAGACTGAAGCCAGCAATCCCCTCTTCTGTAGGCATCCTCACCAAAATTTGTAATCGACTGACCTGATATTGATAGGTGTGAGGAAGATACCTCCACTCAATCAACAGAACGCAGGCTTGCCTATAGCCTGTACAACCAGCGATAGTTACGGAAACGGAAGATGATAGGGAGCCAAGAAACGAACCACCGGGCTGAGAGTTCTGGATCGAACGGAATCGACAGATCGACAAGCGAGAGAAGGAACAAGACGCAGTGTCCCGGCTGCAATGCTTGGATCTACGACAACGATCTCTTTTGTCCCTGCTGCGGAACTCCTCTCGTAGGAGAAAGTTCCCGCCCTCGCCATCCAGTCTCGATTTACTGCACTCAGTGTGGTATCTCCTTGGAGAACCCAACACCCCATTCACATGGAGACTTCAACATACGGAAAGAGGAGAATTTTGTCGCGAGAGATCCAAAAGAATGAGAGGTGTAGTCGAGAAATCGGGTGGGCGTAGTTCTGGAGAAGGGAGAGCGTAATCGTAGCAGAGTAGATTGAATGTGTCTCCAATCCTTAGCGATTCAATCGCGGAGTGAGGGGATAGAAACCGAAGAGAAATAGATCATTAGATGAGAAGAGCCAGCTTACAGCAGCATATCGGAATATCACTATGAAACGATCATCAACCAGATTCTCCCTTATCCTTTTCCTTGCATTACTTGGCTTTACGCTGAGTTTGCTCACACTCTCTGCACAGGAAGTGGATTCAACTGAAAAAAGCTCACCAGTAACATTTACTGGAAGTGCTACGTTGAGCGGGGAGTTTTATAACTATTCCGATCCATCTGGAGAGTTTGCAGCCCGCCGCCCAGAGTCAGTTGCTCGCTTCCTCCTGCGAACCGAATTGGGTATTGGCGATTTCTTCTCGTTGCCAATAAATATTATGGTCTCCTCCGACGAATCAGGAGTGGTTACCCCACTTACCGGCTCACCAACCCTCGGCCAGTTTCTCCAGAACCAGATGAATACCATCTCCATCTCCCCACGCTTTGGTTGGGCACAGTTCCACGTAGGAAGTCACTTTCCAGAGAATACCGGCATGGCATTCGACGGCACACAACTTTTTGGTGGGGGAGTTAGCCTACGCCCCGGAAAATTTCGTTTCGCTGCGTCGGCAGGGATTTCTCAGCGTGGTGTGGAAGTTGATACGGCAGCCGGAATCCGAGGAGCCTTTCAGCAGAAGGCCTTTGTTGGACGGATTGGATATGGTGATGAAGGGGGGGAAGGGGTTGGCTTCGGATTGAGCGTGGCACGTATTCAAGACGATACAACGTCGATTCGACCTGTGACGCAGGTTCGCATCCTCGAAATTCCCGATACCGGAACCTTATCCAAACCTCTCCCGATTGTTGAGCGCCACAACTTGATGCCAGTTCCAGTTGAGGGTGCATCTGCCTCGGCACGTCTCTACGTTCCAATTGTCGAAGGACTCTCGGTAACGGGAGAGGCGGCACTCTGCAACTATACGCGCGATATGGCTTCCGATCCACTCGACGAAGATGTTCCCCTGTTGGGAGAAATCTTAACCGAGCGGATCGGCTCCCGCGTTGACTACGCGCTCAGTGCCTCGATAGCATTTAATCGTCCAAGGTTCGGCGTTACTGCCAACGCACTCCACGTTGGGGCGGGCTTTGTCACGTTGGGCAACCCCTACAATCAATCAGATAAAGAGGAGTTCACGTTGAACCCACGGTTTACGATCCTTGCAAACAGAGTAAACGTGAGTGGATCGATAGGATACCGGACAAATAATCTTTCCGGTACGCAGTTGGAGAAGATGACGCAACTGATAGGTGGGACAAACATCTCTGCACAGGTTACCGAGCGGCTCAGTCTCGACGCCGGGTATAACAACATGGGGATCAGCAGCAACAACCCTGTTGATACATTCCAGTTGAACAACAACACGCAATCGTTCACCTTCTCCCCGACATACATGATATCGGGAGAGTCGGCAACACACGTTATCTCCGCTCAGTTTGGATTGGATAACTACCGAGATAACAACACGATTGTCGGTGAAGATAACAACACAACAAGCCGAACTTTAGGTGGGATATACTCCCTTGCATTCACCTCGACCCCACTCTCCACATCGCTCGCGCTCTACAACACTGCACAGCAGATGGCGACTGGAGACCTGACAATCACAAGTGTTTCGGTAGGTGCTGGATACCGCCTGTTAGACAACAAGTTGACTCCTTCACTAAACATTTCCGCATCGGAGAGCAGCCGCGAGGGGAGCGAGCCAGAGCAGAGAATCTCGTTCCGACTTGGAGCCGGGTGGGAGATCACCAGAAAGCTGCGACTACAGGCGAGCGCATCAATCGACCAAAATGCCTACAACCGGAGTGGGGGCAACTATTCGGTGACGGAGAACTTTTTCCAAGCGTCGCTATCACAACAGTTCTAACGAACGTAGATAGTAGTGGACAGAGTAGCGTTTTCAATTTCTGTTGTGCCACAACGATTGTTCTCCTATCTCTGTCCACTCCTGTTTACGCAACTCTCTTTGTGTACCCTCCCGCTATACTTACGGATAATTGAGGCGATCACCAGCTCAGATTAACACCCCGATTCATCGGGGTGCTTAGAAATATCAGCAGAGGGGAACCACCTCTCCCGACTCGAAGTCGGGGGTTACTATTAGTGGAGATCACGGCTCACAGCTCAACCAATTTTGCAAAGTTCATCAAGCCGTTTCTTCCCCCTGTTTCCTCCTCACTCCCGACTCAAAGGCAGAGGTCAATATGAGTTGAGACTATCACTCACCATACCCAACTAATTCCGCAAAGACCAACAGCGCAGAATATCCAAAGGCAGAGAGAACAGAGTCTGAGAGAGATGCGAAGAAGGTTGATTTGGGCATCAAATATGGTCTTTCCAGTCGATAATGATTCTTGTAGCCACGATTCCCCTCTCCAGTAGTCAACCTCCCGGCAATTCGTAATCCTTCGACTTTACATTGAAAGGAGTGCCGAAATAAGAGACACAAACAGACAGCAACCATACATCAACAGTACCCTGTAACGATGAGAAGAGAACCACAACTGCCGATCCGACTTGCCTGCATCCTCCTCTTTGGAGTGCTCGGCTTCGCCTCGGCATTCGCTCAGAGTCCGGTGAACCTCTCCTTAACGATGTCTCCAAGACCGAGTCCTTATCTCTCGGATTGGTCGTCGAAAAGAGAGACGGTGATCGTAACGGTAACCAACAATACATCGGAGACGATGTCAGCACGATTTGATGCTCGGCTCACACTAAATTCAACTCTGACAGCCGAGACAAAGTTTGCGCAAATGCCGGTGGTGCAGATTCCGCCTGGTGTTAGCACATTTTTTGCCGACCAGATTTTGCCAGGAAGTGCAGTAACCTTCTACGGGAACTCGCAGCAGACTGCCGTGCAGACCGGAATGCTTCCGGCGGGATCGTACCAGCTCTGCGTGAATCTTCTCGACGCAAACAATCCATCGAAGAAACTTGCCTCCATCCCCTCGTGCAAGAACTTCAACTTGACTGGATACCAACGTCCGCAGCTCACATTCCCTGCCGACAAAGCAGTCCTCGCGAAGACTGCTATCCCAACGTTCAAGTGGATACCGGTTACTCCCAACCCCTCCTTCCCTCTCCGCTATCGTCTGATGGTCTTCGAGGTAAAGAGTGGGCAGACGCCGATACAGGCATTCAAGACCAATCAACCAATCATCAGCCGCTACGCTGAGGTGCACAACCAGATGCTATGGCCACACGACGTTCCATTTCCGGGAACGATCTCCCACTTTGTCTGGACTGTTCGTGCCGTTGACGAAAACAACCAACCAGTTGGCGATCCGGATGGCTATGCACAACCTTTCAGCTTTACAATTTCATCCTCCACTTCAGGGGGAGAAGGTGGCAATGGTGCTGATAGCGGAACGGGAGGAACAGGAACTGGAGGAACAGGGACAGGTGGAGTTGGAGGAGTGGGAGGACAGATTGGAGGAACGGTCGGCTACCCGATGTTCACCGACCCCTATGAGTTTACTCCAAAGTCACCGAAGCCCTTCTCGGGAATTGTCCGGGATGCTATTACCAGCATGCCCGTTGCCAACGCAACTGTCCTCTTCTCCTACGTCAAGCAGACGGCAAACGGATTCAAAGAGCAGAGTGCAGGAAAGATGACGGTGAAGACCGACGCAAGCGGAAAGTTCACGTTCGCCTCGGTTATGGCTCCGACATTCTTCAGCTTGAAGGTAACCCGACCGGGATACAGTCAGAGTTACGAGATCGGTCCGGCACAGAAAATTGAGGGGGCAATCAACAACTACGTTGTTTTGGTGAAGCCTGCCCGGCTCGCAATGATCGGCAAGGTTGTCGACAAGAAGACAAATAAAGCGGTACCGAACGCAGTGGTAGAACTCTGGAAACGGGGTTCAGTAAACTGTGTCGGTTGTCCACAGGGGGGAGGATTTCCCATCAACATACCGGGAGGAGGGATTTCCGGAGGTGTCTACACGCAGACCGCTGACAAACTGATTGCCTCGACCAAGTCGCTCGACCTCGACGAAGGGAACGGAAGCATGCAGTCGCTCACCTTATGGGGCAAGTATGTCCTGAACGAAGGGTCGTTCACTTTCAGCAACCTGCAATACTCGGATCAATACTACCTGAAGATCCGCCACCCACACTACAAAGCCTACGACATGAGTTCGATTCCAGTTGGAGTGCTCGACACAATCGACCTCGGAAGCATCAAGATCGACGGGAAGCGGGGAACGCTGAACGTGACGGTGAAAGATAAGAAGACCGGCAAGCCGATTCAGAACGCCTCGGTAAAGGTCTTCCCCGACGTGGGTGCTCCGGCAAACGCCCTGCCAGCCGGATCGGGAGGAGCCTCTCAGGTAAATGCTTCCTGGAACCCGGCACTCGGCATTACCGGAATGACAAACCAGTATATCAACTACAGTCAGTCAAAATCGGCCAACAGGCCTTACGTTCCCCCGGCAAACGCAGGTGGAGTCCCCTCCGGCGGAAGTGGAGGTTCAGGAGGAGTAGCAGCAAACTGGACGGCGGCTGCCAGTGGGTGGACAACGACAACCAACTCGGGATCGGGAAGTACGGCTCCGGAGAAAATGCCTGCGATACCAGCACTCTACTCGGCAAAGACCGACATGAACGGAAAGGCGATGATCCAGGATGTTGTGATCAACGACCCGGACCAGACCACCGACCGTTACGCGGTCTGGGTGAACACACCGATGTACGGCGACGCATGGAAACCGGCGCGCCTCACAACCGACGGTCAGGTTCTGTCGATCACAATTCTCCAGGACAGTGCCAAAGGATTTATCGAGGGTATTGTCAAGGACAAGACATCGACAGTCCCGATCGCCAACTGCAAAGTAGAACTCTACCAGAAGAAGTCGGGTCAGGAGACGGTGATAAAGACTTCCTACACGAACCCGGACGGAACCTATACGATCTATCCGGTTGCGGTCGGCACCTACTCGAAGATCGTCTTCTCCAAACAGAGCTACGGATCGCAGACAAACAACGGACCGATTGAGATGAGTCCCGGCACAATGGTAACCTCGAACGCAAACCTGCTGGCCGACACCGGCAGCATCAAGCTGACAGTGAAGGACGCAAGCTCCAAGGTGATCCTCCCAAACGCAATGGTTCACTCCCCAGATGTGGCAAACATCACCGGAGTGACCGCACTGGACGGAACGACATTCCTACAGGGTGTGCCCACCGGCAAGATCAAACTTGTGGTGACACTCCCCGGATATGCAGACGCCAATATCGAAGCGACCGTACAGAAAAACAATACGGCACAGGCAACTGCCTTGCTGGTGAAGGCATCGGCAAACATCGACGTACTGGTGACCGACAGCCTTACGCATCAACCTCTGGCAAACGCGACAGTATCGGTTGCCGGAACAAGTCAGAAGACGAACGTCAGTGGTATCGCCAAGTTCACCGGACTCCCACTTGGGATGAAGAATGTAGTAGTCATTGCCGACACAACCGGAGGAAAGGACTACAAGACGTTCTCCGCACAGGTAGTGTTGAACCAGGGATATAACGATCCAATCAACATTCAGCTCCTTCCCGGAACCAGAATTTCCGGCAAGGTGACGGCTGTCACTGGCAACCTTCCGCTGGAGGGTGTGGTGGTGAGCGTAAACGGTGTTGCCGGAGTAACCACGACAACAAAAGCAGACGGAACCTACCTGCTGCGGAACGTTCCAGCCGGAGTGAAGCTGAAGCTGTCGGCATCGAAGCCGAAATACATGCTGGGGAAAGATTCAACTGCCCCTATTCAGGCCGGGAAGATTCTGGAGAACATCAACTTTGCGTTGAACGATTCACCAATCGACTCGATCTACGGCTTCGCAATTATTCTGGATACGATCTCCGACGGACCGGGAGGGAGCAAGTTCCTGAAAGGGAAGTTCACCGTCCCGGACAACCTGATCTTCACGATGGATAAGGAGGCAAACTTCAAGTTCACCTTCGAGAATCTGGAAGTGGACGGAACAACAATGAAGCCGGTTGCGGCAAGCTACTACTTCCCGTATGATGCCGTCCCGATTAAGATATTCGACGCAGTTGGGGCAACGATGAGTGGCGGGAACGACTTCCTGAGGGTAACCTGGGACTCGGTGAACAACACCGGAACAATTCAGGCAAAAGAAGTGAAGCTGAAGGGAATGATTCCGGACATTGTGCCGGGAGCAAAGTGGGCCAGCGAAAAGCTGAGCGCAGCTGGCTCCAACGCAAATTCGCTCGGCTTCTGGGCCGACGGGAACTTCCACGGCGGCTCGCTCCTCCGACTGAACGGCAATGAAGCCGAGGTAAACTTCTGGGGCTTCAAACTGGCTATCGACTACACGAAGACGGCGATGGGAGAAGATGGCTTCCACTACGTCGGATCGTTGACGATTCCGAAGATCAACAAGACGATTGCTATCACCGACCTCTTCTTCAAACTTGAGGGGGAAGGGGATGCGAAGACTCTCTCGTTCGATCACGTAAATCTGGAGAACAAACCACCACTTGCAATCGACCTCTGGGCCTTCAAGTTCGTCGACAGCACGATCTCCTGGAACCAACAGGGACTGAACGCAAGTGGCTCGGTGATCCTGACCAAACTCGGCAACCGAACCTTCCGCTTCCAGAACATGACCATCTCGAAAGAGGGGAAGTTCACCGGCGTGAAGATCATTGCCGACAACAGCAACCTGCCGATTACAGTTCTGGGAGCAAAGTTCTACATCACTGCACTCGGCTTCGCAACGGTTCCTGAGAAGAAGGATAACAACGGCACAGTCACGACTCCGGAGACTAATCTCTTCACGTTCAGTGGGAATCTGGAGATTCCACAGTTCAGCAAGAAGATTACCTTCGACAACCTGACCTTCAGTGATAAGGGTGACTTCACTGGAACGATCACCTTCAACCAGTCGATGAAGTTCTTCAACACGGTTGAGCTTTCGTTGCAGGCAATCGAGTTCGGGAAGCAGCCGGGACCAAACAACACGGAGAAGAAGTTCATCTTCGTAAAGGGGGGCGTTGCCTTCAGCATTCCTCTCCTCTCGGTACAGGTCGGTAACTTCCGGTTCTTCGAGGATAAGACGTTCGCAGTGGAGAACATCGGCTTTGCCTTCACGGCAGGCCCGGTAAACGTCTCCCTCTCGGCACAGTGGAACGATTCTTCGTTCTCCGGTACAGGAATGTTGGCGGTGCAACCGGTTCTCTCAGTTGCCGGGAGCTTCTACTACAAGGATGGAAACAACTGGAAGATCGAGGTTGCCGCAAACACACCACCGATTCCAATCGGTCCGGTTGCGATCACTGGCATCTCCGGTATGCTCGCCCGGAAGAATGGTTACTGGGCATTCGGCTTCGGCGGATCGGTTGCAACGGCTGCCGGCAAGGAGTCGATGGAGTTGACACTGAAAGTGGCAGTTGAGACGACGCCAAACGGACCAATCATTCAGGGAGATGCCTGGCTGAAGACGCTCGGTGTGCAGATTGGTGAGGCACACATCACCGTCAACATTCCGGAAAAACGATTCTTCGGTTCTATCAAGTTCGGCATCGACAAGAAGGCGGTGAAGATCACCGGATTTATCGACTTTGAGGTGAAGACCGGAGTCTACTGGTTTGTTGGTGGTGGTGCAACGTTCGACTTCCTGAAGGTGGCACAGGTGAACACCCAGATATTCGTCGGCAAAAACTATCCAGGCTTTGCCCACACACTTCCGGCTCTCTACCACCCGGACAACGAAGTACTGAACGGACTCCACTTCGACGCATCGACGGTATGGCCGAAGATCGGAAAGGATGGGGATATTTTCCACTTGGAATTCGGATACTACCTCTTCGGAGCATTCAACTGGGATGGCAATCTCTCGGCTGGACTGAAGATGAAGGGGAACGCAGCACTCGACGTCTGGGTTGTCGGCTTCACTGTCGACGTGGAAGCACAGGCAGCAATCAAATACCAGAACAACACCCTCGCCTTCAGTGCAAACGCCGATTTGCAGGGGAAAGCCTGGGTCTGGCCATGCGATAAGAACAGTTCATGCGAGGATCTCTGCAAGTTCTGTCCCTGCATCCACTTCCACGCAAACTACACCGGCACTACAGGCTGGGATGTTGACTTCAATCTGGGGTGTGACTGATCCCCGGTAGGGTCAAGGGAGTATCCCCGGCAAGGTTTTCCGAAGCCTTGCCGGGGATTTTTTTTGCCGTAGTCGACTCTTCCCCCTTCTGTAGCTGTCCGAACCGAAACCGTAATCACTGGAGAATAGATTGTATACAGGTGAATAAACGAACGCATAAACGCTTTTTCAACTACTATGACATCGACAATTCTCTTTCGCGCCGGAATCATAGCTCTGCTGATGGCAGGAGTAGTGACGATCTCTGCCCCGGCCCAAACTACGGTCAACGCCCACGCATTCTCCTCCCCGGACGGGAACGTTATCATCTTCGGAGGGATGCAGGTACTCAGTTCGTCGGCTCCCCTCGCTCCGGGAGGATGGGTTGGCTACAACATCTACCGGAAGGGGGATGGTGAGACAACGTTCCGCAAGATCAACGAACGCCCGGTTGCCCGGCCAACTACCCTCGCCGAAGCAGAGCGGAGCTTTGCGCACGAACTCGACCTGATTGCCCTGGCAATGCGTAAATCGAGCCGTGAAGAGGCTTGGAAGTTGATCGAGGCAAACGATAAGGAACTTCTGAAGATGACAATCTTCAACAACAGATTGCAGGAGGGACTTGGTCTGCTCTACCGGGACCGTGACGTGCGCGAAGGTGAAGGGTACGACTACTACACCCTCTACGTGGATGCAAACGGCAAGGAATCGAAGCCGGGGAATACCTCGCACGTTGTTTACGGCTCTCCTGAATTTGCCGGACTTGGTCCGATGGACGTTCAGATCTACGGCACAGAGGGGAAAGTCGAGGTTACCTGGAAGGCAAACCCGGACGATCTGGGGGCCTTCAGCTACAAGATCTACCGCTCGGCAGACTCTGCCGGGTATTACCAGCAGATCAACCCCCGCCCGATTGTGATGATCGGCGACGCCTCCTCGGACAAGCCACTGGAAGGTTCATTTGTCGACTCGAACCTGATTGACGGTTATGTCTACTGGTACAGCGTTGTCTCGTGCGACATGGTCGGCAATGAGAGTCGTCGACAGGCTATTCCGGCAGTCTCCGGCGACGTTGTGCGCCCATTGCCACCGGGACCAATCTCCGCAGAATCATCTGCACTCGGCATTCTGATCAGTTGGGCAAAACCTGCCGAGACCGACATCGCCGGCTTCGACATCTACCGGAGTGTTCATCCGGACTCCCCCTTTGTGCAGATCAACGACGCAATTCTTCCTGAGACCGACACGATTTACGAGGATCGCAAGGCAAGCGCGAATTCGCAGTATTTCTACCGCATGGTAGCAATCGACCGCTCCGGCAACCGTTCCGACACCTCGGCCACAGGTATCGGATACTACCGGAACTTCCGCGCCCCGCTCCCTCCCCAATACGTTGAGGCAATCGGCAACGAGCAAGGAGTTCTCATCACGTGGGAGAAGAACGAGGAGGAAGATCTTCAGGGATACATCGTCTACCGGGCCGACCGTCTCGACGGCGAACTGGTGCAGGTCTCCCCACTTGTCAGTAAGGAAACAACTTCATTTCAGGATACCAGCAGCAGTCTCTCCTCGAAGGGAACCTACTGGTATCTGGTACAGGGAATCAACCTGTCGGGCACAGTCAGCCAGTTCTCCATCCCCACAGCTGCACGTCCGTTGATTCCGGAAGTTCCGCTTGCCCCGCAGAGTTTCCAGGGATACTCCGAGAACTACGGCAACCGCTTCTTCTGGAGCGAACTCACCGACAACACAGTTGTAGGAGTCAACATCTACCGCAGCCTCGCATCCGAATCAGTCCCTCGGTGGGAGCGGGTGAACAGGGAAGTACTTCCCGTACTCCTAAGTCAGTTTACCGACTCCACTGCGCCGATGGACGTGGAATATGTCTACACCCTTCGCTCGGTCAACGATCTTGGAATCGAGAGTGACATGACGCAGACTATTTCGCTGGAGCGGGCAAGCTATCCTCTCCTCCCTCCGGGCAACCTGATGGTAACCTCAGCCGACAAGGGAGTGAAGCTGGCTTGGAGTGCTCCGTTCGACAAGAGAATTACCGGCTACGTTGTCTACCGCAAGACCGGACGGGAAGAGGAAGAACGGCTGTCGACTGCTCTCCTCTCGAATACCACGTTCACCGATCCAACAGCAGCAAAAGGAAAGATCTACCTCTACTCTGTTGCAGCCATTGGAGCAGACGGAACCGAGAGCACCGGTCGGGCGCAGATGATGTTTGAGGTCTGGTAGATCAAAATTTTTACCGCCACGCACAACTACCCTCTCTGTGCACCTACGGCATAACTGCTGATGCACGGGGAAGCAACGACAGAGTCGCAGATTGCACAGAGAGGGAAATTGAAGGAAAACGAATCAGAACTGTACTATAAAAATCAATAGAGACAAGCATGAACAGAGTTTACACGATTGCGCGAGGAGTTTGGCTTCTCGCACTCCTGCTCCTCCTGTTAAGTGGGAGCAAAGCATCCGCCCAAGGAAACTGTTTTTTCGTGGCGCAAGAATCAATCACCTGCGGTACGCCGGCAGGGGGAGCGGGATATACCTTAGTTCTCGGCATCCTGAACCAGTACGATATGACCGTAGCTGTAGTTGACTATACGGTACTCTCTCCGGGTAACATCGCAATCTCCCCCGGTTCCCGAACCATAGATCCACCCGCACCTGTACCCGACACGATCAGAACAACCTTGACAATCACTGGGAGCGGAGCAACCGGCGGAACGACGTTGAGGATATTAGTGAGAATTGCAAACGGGACATCCCGAACCAGCATCTCTTGTAGCGACACCGTCACGATTACTCTCCCGAACTGCAACACAGATTGCCTCAGCTTCTTCGGAGATTCGCTTCGCTGCAACGATGGGCCACGCGGAACAAACTATATCTACAGCTTCGGGATTGTCAACGAGGGAGGACTCGCAATTCCCGGAGCAGAGTTGCGCTATTCGGTTATTTCTCCCGGCACTGTCTCAGTCTCCCCAACGTACGTGGAGCTTTCCAACGGACTGCTTGCTGGCGACTCTCTCAAGAACTTGAGTTTTACTATCGACGGCATTGGAGCTAAGCCCGGAACAGTGGTAACCGTTCGAGTTCAACTCTGCAACGACGGCATTTGCTGTGATGATACATTGACACTCCCCCTTCCATCTTGCCGACCCGCAGGCTGCATTGGCCTTGAAGCGGAGAACATTAGCTGTGGAAGGACCGACTCTCGCTACAACTATTCCTTCACCTACAAGAATCTCTCCAACTTCTTGGCGACAATGCTTGAGTTGAAGAGTGATCAAGTTGAGTTCGTTAATGGGCGGATTGGCTTGGGTGAGTTTGATTTGGACGACATCACATCGCAGAGTGTGGAGATGATTGTCCCGGCAGAACTTCAAGGGAAGCTCGTTACCTTCACTGCGACTATCTCTAACGAAGATGGAGATAGCTGCACCACGACGTTCGAGGTAGAA
>JBFWSB010000015.1:0-27262 GCA_050248595.1 Kapaibacterium sp. (SeqCode) | reverse complement strand
GGCAAAGGACTTTCTTTTGATGGCAGACTGGTGTTGCAGGCAATCGTTCATGAACATCACGATGTTCACGCGAGAAGCAAGGCTCAATCGAGCCGCTCCCGAAGGGAGCGATGCTGTGTGGCCGTGGGGCAAGCCGTAAGGCTGCACCCCACGGAAAGTGTTGGCTATGTGAATCTTCCGCCCCGAAGGGGCGGCTGAGCCGGCTGTGCTGACATCTCCACTCGTTCATTCTGCCCCTTCGGGGCGAGAGACATACGAATGCTTCGTTTTCCGGGGGCTTTGGCCCCCGGCCACGCAGCGGTAGCCCCTGTCGGGGCAGTCGGGGCAAAGGACTTTCTTTTGATGGCAGACTGGTGTTGCAGGCAATCGTTCATGAACATCACGATGTTCACACGAGAAGCAAGGATCTATCGAGCTGCTCCCGAAGGGAGCGATGCTGTGTGGCCGTGGGGCAAGCCGTAAGGCTGCACCTCACGGGAGAGCGCTTCTTTTGATAGCAGACTGGTGTTGCAGGCAATCGTTCATGAACATCACGATGTTCACACGAGAAGCAAGGATCTATCGAGCCGCTCCCGAAGGGAGCGATGCTGCTTGGCCGTGGGGCAAGCCGTAAGGCTGCACCTCACGGGAGAGTTCGCTACTTGAATCTTCCGCCCTGAAGGGGCGGCTGATCTGGATGTGCTGACATCTCCGCTCGTTCATTCTGCCCCTTCGGGGCGTAAGAAATACTCATGCTTCGTTTTCCGGGGGCTTTGGCCCCCGGCCACACAGCGGTAGCCCCTGCCGGGGCAGTCGGAGCGATGGACTTTCTTTTGATGGCAGACTGGTGTTGCAGGCAATCGTTCATGAATATCACGATGTTCACGCGAGAAGCAAGGATCTATCGAGCTGCTCCCGAAGGGAGCGATGCTGCGTGGCCGTGGGGCAAGCCGTAAGGCTGCACCCCACGGAGAGCGTTGGCTATGTGAATCTTCCGCCCCGAAGGGGCGGCTGAGCCAGATGAGCTGACATCTCCGCTCGTTCATTCTGCCCCTTCGGGGCGAGAGAAATACTCATGCTTCGTTTTCCGGGGGCTTTGGCCCCCGGCCACATAACGGTAGCCCCTCCGGGGCAGTCGGGGCAAAGGACTTTCTTCGATGGAGAGTTGACATTGAAGTTCTCACTGCGTGACCATCCACAATCTTTACAGGAGAAGCCAACGATAGAGGTGCATGGCCTGCAAGTTGCCGATCCAGTTATAGCTGGTTCATTCTTTTCAGGATGACAGAGAGGGGCTTCACTACCTCGGCGGTTGAATCCTCGATTACCACGAACTGGTCCTTTACAACAGGCTCTCAGCCATGGTGGCTATCCAGCAGAGAGAGATGCGTAGAGGGGTCTACACCAGACTCTCCTTCGCTCTTCCGTTCTTCCAATAACAGCCCGTTCTCAATATCTCGCAGATAACGCCAAACGATGGCTATCATCAGGAAAACAGATGCAGTAGCAACCATTGCATTACCGATAAAGCCGAAGTGGTGCCAGACTCCGGAAGCCAGAGCACTGCCAATGCCAAACCCTATCTTACTCATTGACAATACCAGACTCATCAAGCTCCCCCGATGTTCTCCGGTTGCCATCTGGGTCATCAAGGCCTGCAATGGAGTTCGGCGAGAAACAGCAAAGGCCATTATCAGAAAGTAGAGAGGATAGATTGCCCAGGAGAAAGGAGGCTCGACTAAAGCAATAGCTGGAATCAACAGAGCAATCCCAATCGAGGCTCCGATAATAACATTTGTTCTTCGGATACGATCCGAAACCTTGCCAGCCCAGGGACCAACGAGTACTGTGGCCACTCCCCCGATCCCATAGAGGAGGGAGACTAAGAAGGCTGTAAAGGCGAGATCCTCTTCCAGCCATATCGGGAAAAATGTTCCGAAGATGGAGATTGCCATAAGCGTCGTCATCCAGATCGTTGCAACTACCCGCACGTCACTACGGCGGAGGAGAGAAGCATAGCCAGTGAGGGAACTTCGAAACGAAAGAGATGCACTTAACCTTACCTCGGGTTGAGGTAGTCTGAGCCAGATTAGCAGAAAGGCAGCTGCTGCAATAATTGCAAAGCAGAGAAACGGAGCACGAAAACCGAACCAGGAAGCCAGAAGACTACCGAAAAAGATCCCCACTGTCTGGCCAGCTGCCGCACCACTCATTGCCCACCCACTCGCCCATCCACGACGGTGAGCCGGAAAATAATCACCAATGTACGACACTACTGCACCACTCAGGAGTCCCCCGGCAACTCCTGTAAGGAGACGAACTATAAGAAGTGCCAGAAAAGAATCGGCGAGGCCGTGCAATCCAAGCGTGACCGCAAGAAATCCTGATCCAGCTAACAAAATACGTCGTCGACCGAAGCGGTCGGAAATTGGTCCGGCCACCAAGGCAAAAACTCCGGCCGAGATCGCATAGGCAGTAAGCAGCAGACCGAGAGCTGATTTTTCTATACTCAATTCCTCAGCAATCCTGGGAAGGATTGGCGCAACAATGATAATCTGACTGGCGGCGACAAACACCAACAGCCAGAGTGTGGCAATCACGAGATATGTTTCGGAGTGCTTTTTCATCAATGAGTAGATTGTCGGGAAGGCAACTTCGCAAATCCCCCTTTGCAAACAGGCATCTACTTGCCGCTCAAAGAATATATTCAATTAGTCGGCGATAATGTTGGTTTGTGGGTTGCACACTCTGAGCGTCGAGAATTTCTGCTCTCTCGAAACACCGTTGCGATGAAGAAATTCACAACTTTTTTGCCTTCGATCCTAATACTAAATGAAGAAGCGGAAGACGTATGTCGTCGTGCAGACATAGCCCATCCTGAAAAGGGTTTGTCATGCAGATCCGCTGCGGCGGATGCCGAAGCATCTCACCAGTTCAGTAGTGCAACACTCGTTTCTCCCCACTCCTTGTGAGATTACCTGCGGTGCTGCCTGCGGCGGTCTTCATTCCGCATTGCTTCATTCTGAGTGACAATACCTCTGTTGCACAGCGGGGAGCCGAGCAGTTACGGGAGGTTCTCCTGAGGCTGGAGGCCTCTGAGTTCAAAGTCGGTACGTCCGATTTCTCCCCCGATCAGATTGATATTATTGAAGACCATACGAAGGTGATCGGAGGTCAGGCTGGGAAGCCTACCTGAAAATCGGCGAGGAGAGAAAATGTGGCCAATCGATGCTCTACAGGGTGGTATGACAAATCATAAGCCTTCACTTAGCGAACTTTTGATTACTTTCGAGCGGTTTTGTCTTTCACAAATTCATTAACTATGAAACATTTTCAGATTGTCTTACTCGTTGGCGCCCTTATTTCTTCTATCGGTTCTCTTTCTGCACAGCCAGTTTCCGACGCACAAGGGGATATGGGGCTTGGGACTATCCTTCCCGACCCGAGTGCAATGTTCGACATGACCTCGACAACGAAGGGGTTCCTCATGCCTCGGATGAACACTGCTCAGCGCAATGCTATTGCTGCTCCTGCCAACGGACTGATGATCTTCAACACCGATCTGGGAGTTCCACAGGTCTGGAGTGACGCATCCGGGAGCTTCCAGTGGGATGCGATAGTCACCACCGGGAGCAATATCGGCTGGTTGACTGCCGGCAACGGTGGCTTAGTCGACGGAACAGACAACTTTTTCGGTACACTGGATCCGACACACGTCCGCTTCATTACCGACAACACCGAGCGGATGAGGCTCACCTCCAACGGTAAGCTCGGCGTTGGAACCACTACTCCGAATCCAAACGCACTGCTCGACGTTGCTGGGCGCGTTAACACCTCCGAGAGTTACGACATCGACGGAAATCGTTGGCTCTGGGATGGCCCGGGAGGGATTAACAACACATTTGTCGGCGCAACTTTCAACACGACTAACAGTGGCGTGGCAAACGTTTTTGTCGGAGCGGGAGCCGGGCAGGCGAACACTTTCGGTGGAGCGAACGTCTTCGTTGGTGTTGATGCAGGTGGAGATAACACATCTGGTGGGGGTAACACGTTCGTCGGCCTTGCAGCCGGAAGTGGGAACACCGATGGTGAGAACAACACGTTCATCGGACAAGGTACCGGACAGAATACCACGACAGGAGATGATAACGTTTTTGTTGGCTCCTTTGCAGGTCTGACAAACGTGAGTGGACTCAGCAACACGTTGGTTGGTGAGCGCTCGGATGTAGGTGGAGCGGGACTGACGAACGCGACAGCAATCGGCGCGGATGCAGTCGTCTCGCAAAGCAACGCCGTAGTGTTGGGCAACAACGCCGATGTCGGCATCGGCACTTCCACACCGGCACGGCGACTGCATGTGGACGGGACAGCTGGAACGCCGAACGTTCGTATGGGTTCACTTGGTGGAGCAGGGAATGCCGTAGCACTCGGAGCGAACGAGAGTTTTGTGATAGCAGATGGGAATGGAGACTTAGAGAAACGAGCTGCGGGAACGGTAATCAACGGACTTGCGTGGGCATTGACTGGGAACAGCGGGACAACACCCGGAACAAACTTCATCGGCACAACGGACAATGTTGCACTGCACGTTCGGACGAACAACATTGACCGGATGATTTTCAACACGAACGGGAGCATTCAGCGTGATGCGGGTGGAGATGCTCGTGGAGATCGGGCAATTGACTTGCAGACAGCTCGTTTTGCAACAACGCAGGTTGCCTCAGGTCCTCTGTCGGTAATAGGTGGTGGCATAGGTCACACTGCGTCGGGCATTCTTTCAACGGTATCAGGTGGAGAGTTGAACACGGCATCGGGGACTCACGCGACGGTGAGTGGCGGTGTGACGAACACGGCATCGAATACGCAGGCGACCGTAGGTGGAGGGGCAAACAACACCGCATCAGGGCTTCGTGCAACGGTGGCTGGAGGATCGTCGAACACTGCGTCGATCCAATACTCAGTAGTAAGTGGTGGCGAGTCTAACACCGCTGCGCACAACCATGCTGTGGTTGCCGGTGGAAGGTCCAACTCGGCAGCCGGTCTTCGATCGACGATCGGTGGCGGAGAGCAGAACAGTACAACGAGTGACTTCTCAACCATCAGTGGTGGCGCGTGGAACGTCTCCGCAGGCAACTACACGGCAATTCCGGGTGGACGGGGATTGACGTTGACGGCCTCGGCAGACCAGACCTTCGGATATCTGTCGAACACCGGTGCGAACGACATGACGATCAGCACACCGAACATCGCCGTCTTCGGCAATGCCGACTTGTGGCTTGCGAACAACGACAACGGAGCGAGCCAGCTTCGGTTCTACGAGGCGAACGCGACAACCGGAGCGTTCCCCCCTGCCGGAACCAACTTCACCTCGTTCCGAGCCGGAGCACAGGGGGCTGACATCAACTACATCCTTCCACTGAGCACAACAGCAACGGTAACGGTGGAGGAGGGCTTGCTACAACTCGATGCTGGCACAGGTCAGTTGAGTTGGGTAGATCCGGCGACAATAGCAACATCTGCGGCTTGGTCGTTGACCGGCAACAGCGGGACGGTAGCGGGAACGAACTTCATCGGCACAACAGACAACATAGCGTTGCACGTTCGGACGAACAACATTGACCGGATGATCTTCAACACGAACGGGAGCATTCAGCGGGATGCGGGGGGAGATGCTCGCGGAGATCGGGCAATTGACTTGCAGACAGCTCGTTTTGCAACAACGCAGGTTGCCTCAGGTCCTCTGTCGGTAATAGGTGGAGGCATAGGTCACACTGCGTCGGGAATTCGTTCAACGGTATCAGGTGGAGAGTTGAACATGGCATCGGGGACTCACGCGACGGTGAGTGGCGGTGTGACGAACACGGCATCGAATACTCAGGCGACAGTAGGTGGAGGGGCAAACAACACGGCATCAGGGCTTCGCGCAACGGTGGCTGGAGGATCGTCGAACACGGCATCGGGAGACCATTCATCGGTCGGAGGTGGAGAGTCTAATACTGCTTCGGGAATTCGGTCGCACGTCGGCGGTGGATTGAGGAACACTGCCTCGGGGATTCTCTCGACGGTAGGTGGAGGCTCAGAAAACGTAGCCTCGAGCACGCAGGCAACGGTAGGTGGAGGATCGAGAGATACGGCATCGGGCACGCGATCAACGGTATCAGGTGGAGAGTTGAACGTCGCTTCCGGCGTGAACTCGACTGTCGGCGGAGGAAGGGCGAACAGTGCGTCAGGCTTGAGGTCGGTTGTGAGCGGAGGAGAATCAAACAGTGCATCTGAAGAAGCGACTGTCAGTGGAGGATTTCAGAATAGTGCAACAGGGTTTCGCTCAACGGTGGGTGGAGGTTCGAACAACACCGCATCTGGAAACTGGGGAGTAATCGGTGGAGGAGTCGACAACACTGCTTCAGGACTGCAATCAACGGTTGGTGGGGGAAACAATAGCACTGCCTCAGGAGACTATTCAGTGGTCAGCGGAGGAATAAACCATACCGCCTCCGGTATCCGTTCGACAGTCGGTGGAGGAGAGACGAACACGGCATCGGGGACACACTCGGTGGTGGCTGGTGGTGTAACGAACGTGGCCTCGAACACGCAGGCAACGATAGCGGGAGGAGCCGGAAATGCAGCTTCCGGATTCCGTTCATCGATAGGAGGAGGAAGCAATAACGTGGCTGCTGGAGACTTTACGACAATCCCGGGTGGACGTGGGCTGACACTGGACGCCGGGGCAGCCCGGAGTTTCGGCTTCAACGCCAACGGCGGTTCGAACGACATGGCAATCAGCGCGGCGAATACGGCAGTCTTTGGCAACGCAGATTTGTGGCTTGCGAACAACGACAACGGAGCGAGCCAGCTACGGTTCTACGAGGCGAACGCTACAACCGGAGCATTCCCTCCTGCCGGAACCAACTTCACCTCGTTCCGAGCTGGAGCACAGGGGGCTGACATCAACTACATCCTTCCACTGAGCACAACAGCAACGGTAACGGTGGAGGAGGGCTTGCTACAACTCGATGCTGGCACAGGTCAGTTGAGTTGGGTAGATCCGGCGACAATAACAACATCTGCGGCTTGGTCGTTGACCGGCAACAGCGGGACGGTAGCGGGAACGAACTTCATCGGCACAACGGACAATGTTGCGCTGCACGTTCGGACGAACAATATTGACCGGATGATCTTCAACACGAACGGGAGTATCCAGCGTGATGCCGGAGGAAACGCTCGTGGAGCGAACGCCATCGACTTGCAAACTGAACGGGTAAGTGCAACGCAGGTTGCCTCGGGTGACCAATCTGTCATCGGGGGAGGTTCTCGCAACACCGCTTCGGGAACACAATCAACTGTCGGTGGTGGTTTCGGCAACGGCGCTTCGGGACTACAATCAACTGTCGGTGGTGGTTTCGGCAACACCGCTTCGGGAACTTATGCAACTGTCGATGGTGGTATTACAAACACCGCTTCGGGATCAATATCGACTGTCGGTGGTGGTGGTTCAAACCAAGCTTCGGAATTGCAATCCACTGTCGCAGGTGGCTTTCTCAACATCGCTTCGGGAGTTAACGCAACAGTCGGTGGTGGTTTCAACAACACCGCTGCCGGTGATTATTCTGTTATCCCAGGCGGTAGGGGATTAAGGCTCGATGCCGCGGCTGACAGAAGCTTCGGATTCCTTGGCAGCTCCAACGGCGCAAACGACATGACGATCAGCGCGGCGAACGTGGCAGTCTTCGGCAATGCCGATCTCTGGCTTGCGAACAATGACAACTCGGCCAGCCAAATCCGCTTCTATGAGGCGAACCCGACAGCCGGAGTATTTCCTGCCGGCGGAATCAACTTCACCTCGTTCCAAGCCGGAGTGCAGGCATCAGATATCAACTACACCTTGCCGACATCAGCACCTGCTGTGAATGGAGAGGTGATGACGAGCAGTACCGGAGGAGTGATGAGTTGGACATCGGATCCTACCCTCACCTCTCTTAGACTGAACGGAGCAACGTCGGTCACCAATTCTCGGATCGTGATCAACGAAGGGCACTGGACATCGCAGGGGACGGCTCCAACTGCTGCGGGAGATGGAGCAAACTTAGCTGCTGGCGTGACGGTGGCAGCCCCTTCAACTGACGTTGCTGGACTGATAACGGCAACCGATGGTGGAGGAATCGGCACAGGGGTAGTCACCGTTACCTTTAATGCACCCTACGCAAGCACTCCAGTTGTGACAGTGACGGCGGCCAACGCAACGGCTGCTGGGTCAACTTTCTACGTCAGCAACAAGACTACGACATCGTTCAACATCAACGTTGTGACAACCAGTGGTAACGGGGTTGACACGTATATCTTCACCTATCAGGTGATCGAGATTAACTGAGCCTGCTGAGGGTTACCCTCGGTAGGTTGGGGGAGTTTCGACCGGGTTGCATATAGCATATCCAAATAGATCGTGGATCGTGGAAACGGAGAGTTTCTGCGATCCACGTTTTTTTTCTGATATACCCGAGGTTATTGGGGAGCGTTCCCTATGAGCGTTTCTGATAGAGTTGGCGGCACGTATTTGTAGTCTTTGCAGAATTCTTTGGGAACGTGATCTCAGGTCATGCCGACCCCCGACTTGAGTCGGGCGGAGTCAGGTGAAAACTGGTCAAGAAACGGCTCGAAGCCGTTTCCACTCCTGCTAATGCTCCAGAACACCCCGATGAATCGGGGTGTTAATGTGAGTTGGTAACTACATTACCTACATCATGATATGAATTGTTCAAAGGGCATCAATACATGAGTGCGGAAGTGTTTAATAGAAGTTGACCCTAAGAGAATCACCATCACGTATCGGCATTCCTGTTAAAAACGCCATTCTCGCGATCCACAACTGATGTATGCGGTGGGCACAATGCACCCGCAATGCACCCCATACCTGTTTGTTCTGGTGGAGAGGCCCCCACTATTATTGTTCTGTCAACAACAGTCAGACAAGATAGTTCCTCGGTTAGACCGACAGATCAAGCCATGATACACCACGTAGAACGTTTCCGGCGATATAGGGTAAGGCTTCTCTCCCTGACAACCTTCAGCCTTGCCATAATCTGCTCTACCACTTTCTCCCAGACCGTCAGCCCAACGGTGACACGGGATGTGATTTCCGGCGGTGGAGGAACCACGCAATCTACCGGCACTGTTGTGCGGGGAACACTCTCGCAGACTGCCGTTGGCAGACTGAAGACCGGCGGAGCCTTCGAGCGGCACGATGTCGGTTTCTGGTACAAGGCCTACCAGCCGGAGGTGGTGACCACAGTTTCTCTTCCGATCATCGAAACGAACGTGGAAACGCGAGTGAGCGTTGACCTTACGTTGAAGACCCTCTTCCCACGCGAGCTTACCAGACCATTCTTCCCCCGTTCCTTCACGGCGCGCATCCGGTTCAACGGAACATTGCTCCACCCTCTGGAGGGTACTCCGACGTGTAGCTGGGATGGGAACGACTGCGTGATTGAGATTAGGGATACCGCCCGATCACCGGAAGGGATTATTGCCTCTTTCTCCTTCATCACCGCACTTGGTAATCAGGAGGGAACACCTTTGACTATTGAAGAGTTCACCTGGAGCAGGCTCGGTGAGGAGCGAATTTCAGTTGTGGAAGAGCATGGTGCTCTAACTCTTCTCGACGTTTGCCGTGAGGGGGATCAAATCCGCCTGATAGAGTCAGGAGCAGCCGCACGCCTTTCGGTCTGGCCGAACCCGGCTTCGTCGAGTGCTACAATCGAGTGTACGCCGAACGAGACTGGAATGGCCGACATCCGCTTGGTGAACCTTCTCGGAGCCGAAGTAGCGCAGTTTGCTCAACAGGAGATGGAGGCAGATCGTTCCTATCGACTCCCGCTCGACCTGACAACCATTCCATCCGGAACCTACACTCTGGTTCTCCGGCTTCCGGCAACAACGATTACGCGACGACTGATAGTGAGAGAGTGATTTCACCTGCCGTTCACTCAGGCTCTGTCTGGTGTTCGGCAACAGTGTGAGGTTGGCAACGAGGTTCCCCGACAGTAGCAATTGCGCAAGGTAGAACAATGAAGAACTGGACAATGGAGAAGAAAGTGAGAACATATCGACAGAGGGAGCAACAGAGTGGGCAATCGGGCAGAATGATTGTCCCGGTTAGCACGATTATTCTGCTGATCGCACTCTGCTCCACGCTTCCCGCACAAGGGCAGAGTAGCGAGGGATGGCGCATCGGTGGGTTCCTCGGTTGGGGTCTGATCGACCATCAAGTGAACATGACCGGTCTTCCCGGAGTTCCAAGCTGTTGCCCTGAATATAACGGGGGGAGCGGGAACGGTCTGGCACTCGGCGCTGCTGTCGAGCTGCCCCTTTCGCAACGCCTCTCCATTAGCGGTCGGCTACTCTACGCAAGCTACAGTGGACTTTTGGAAGCCGAAGAGGAGGAACTGGTGACGGCAGATCAGGATACGGTGCGGGCCACTTTCCTCCACTCCATCGACGAATCGCAGTCCGGTCTTGCCTTAGAATCGTTCGTGACATTCCAGCCGGTCAACCGGGTAGGACTGTTCGGCGGAGTTCGGACTGACTTCTCCCTGAGTACCAGCTTCCACCAAGAGGAGCGCATTCTCGAGCCGTCGAACATTCGCTACGAGAACGACAGCCGGATTCGTTTGGTCTCCGACGGAAAGCTGCCCGACGCCTCATCTCTACAGCTATCTCTGCTGGCTGGTATTCGCTACGACCTACCATTGAACACTACTGGAACTATGGTGCTGGTTCCTGAGGTGGCCTTCTGGCACGAACTCAGTCCGGTTGTAGGGGAGCGGGACTGGCAGATGCGGGGTATCCGGTTCGGTCTGGAATTACAGGTCATCTCGATTGGAAGAGCAAAAGCTCCTTCTCCTCTGGAACCGGGTGACAGGCAGCTTATTGTGCCGATCCAACCAGGGCCTGATACATCTACCGGCTCGTCGCCGGATAGCAACGACTGAAAAAACTGAAAACAAGTATCTCTACATATCTCAACGCAAGCCACGAAGATGAGTACGTTTAACAGATTGCGAGCCTCCTTCATACTTCTTCTCCTATCGGGATCCATTGCCTTTGTACCACAAGCGCGTGGACAGAGTCAGATACCGCAGTTGCTGAACTATCAGGGGGTCCTCTCGGACGCTCTGCGGACAGCCGTTCCCGATGCCGCCTACAAACTGACGTTCAGAATTTACTCTGCCGAAACTGGCGGAGCAGCTCTCTGGGAGGAGACAAATACCGTCTCCACAATTGACGGAATTTTCGAGACGTTGCTGGGACTCTCAGCACCTCTGACCTTACCGTTCGACCAGCCTTACTGGCTTGCCATCGAACTGGAGGGAGAAGCAGAGATGACCCCTCGGATTCCCTTCGTCTCTACTCCCTATGCGATGAACGCAAGTAACGCAGTTATCGCCGAGACGGCGATGGCACTCCACCCGGCTGCGCTCGACGTTGTCCACACACTGAACGGACTGGAGGGGAGGTTGACTGTTGTGGGAGCTGGTCTGGCAACAGTAACCGAGGCTGGCACTACAATCACGATTGCTGTGCCGAACCAGTTGCCGACGAACCCAACTGATGGACAGGTGATTCGGTGGAATGGGGCAGCCGGAGCGTGGGAGGCTGTAACTCCGGGCGTCTTGACGACTCCCCGACTGAAGGGGGACGGAACGGCGGCAAACCCGCTCGGCATTGCCGACATGGGGGCAGTCGACGGCCAACCACTTGTCTGGAATAGTGGTGTGGGGGCGTGGCAGCCGGGAGAGGCGGGAGTAACGGTCAAGTCACCACTGAACGGGACAGGGTCGTCCACCAATCCTCTCTCGTTGAAAGATGGTGCAGCCCTCGGTCAGGTTCTCTACTGGAATGCTACCGAGTGGATTCCGAATAGTACCCTTCCGCCGACTGAGGGGGATGTTCTGCGGTGGGATAACGTTGCGGCTACGTGGGTTGCAGGGGAGGAGAGTGTGGAGGGAGACGAAGAGATCAGTGGCAACGGAACTGTTGCCGATCCTCTCCGATTAGCGCAACAGGGTGCAGCAGAGGGAGAAGTTCTCCGATGGGATAACAGTGCGCAGGCGTGGCGTCCTGCTCCCTCTCTCTCGCTTGTTACTCCTCCACTCTCTGGAACTGGAAGTCCGGGCGATCCTCTGCGGCTGATTAACGGTGAGACAATCGGACAGATGATCTACTGGGAAGGTCGGCAGTGGGTTCGCACTGCGCAGATGATGCCGCAAGAAGGATGGGTGATGCGCTGGAACAACACAACCGGTGTCTGGGAGCCGGGCGTAGTAGCGGTGACCGATGCCGCCCCCCTCAGCAGAGGAGCACTCTGGTACGGCAACGGAACGAACGTTGCAACGGAACTTCCTGTTGGAACTCCCAACCAGGTGTTGACTGTTAACCCGACAGCCACAGGTCCAGTCTGGTCCAGCCAACTGAATGTCGACTCAGTGAACGGACAGAGTCTGACGATAGCTGGAGAGGCAGTGTTGAACGGGAGTCTGACGGTAAACGGCACGGCAGTGAATCTTCCTGCTGGTTCAATCGACAACGCAGAGCTTGCGAACGCTTCGATCAACGTCGCCTACGGAGCCGGACTTTCCGGTGATGCGAGCGTTGCTCTGGGGGATACGCTTCACCTACAGAACACCGGTGTCCTCTCGTTGACTGGGACAGCAAACCAAGTGAACGTCGACCAAGCAACTGGAGATGTTACCCTCTCACTTCCGCAAGATATTCACACCGACGCTGTGCCGACGTTCGACGGTCTCATCCTCGACAACATGATGACCGGAAGCTCATCGACTGATCTGATTGTCAGCAACGGGGGATCGCTTGAGAGTCGGACGTTCAGTTCGCTCCATCCGGGAGGAGTACTTCCGGTAGGAACAACCGATGCCACGCTCCGCCACGATGGAACTGCTTGGGTGGAGAGTAGCAACCTTCGCGTTGACGCTTCGGGTAATGTAATATCGGAGGGTGACCTGACGGTAAACGGCACGGCTGTGAACCTTCCTGCTGGGTCGATCGACAACGTGGAGCTTGCGAACGCTTCGATCAACGTTGCCTACGGAGCCGGTCTCTCCGGTGATGCGAGCGTTGCTCTGGGGGATACGCTTCACCTACAGAACACCGGTGTTCTCTCGTTGACTGGCACAGCAAACCAGGTGAATGTGGATCAAGCAACCGGAGACGTTACGCTCTCGCTTCCACAGGACATTCACACCGACGCAGTTCCAACGTTCGACGGAATGATTCTGGACAACTTGAGCGGAGGGAGTGGGGCAACAAATCTGTTGGTTATCAGCAACGACAGCGTTCAGATGCGAACGGTTGCCTCCCTTGCTTCGGAATTTGAAGACAATTTCTGGACAACAACAGGAAATGCCGGAACTACCGCTGGCACGCAATTCATCGGGACAACGGATGCCCAGCCCTTCGAGATCCACGTGGATGATGGGAACTCAACCGGCAGTGATGGACGTGGCAGGGTGATGCGGTTCGAGCCGAACGGCAGCAGTCCATCGATTGTTGCGGGATATCAGGGGAACAGCTCTGGAGGACACGATGGGGTTACGATTGCCGGTGGCGGTCGCAGCGGAGAAGTCAACGTAGTGGATGCTCAGTTTGCAACGATAGCTGGTGGTCTCGACAACCAGATCGGAACCAACGCAATATCCTCGACCATCGGTGGGGGCTATACGAACATCATCCGCAACAGTGCAAATCGTGCGACGATTGGGGGTGGACGGGGCAACACGATTGCGGAGGATGGAGATGACGCTACAATTGCTGGCGGAAACGGGAACACGATCAGTCCTACCGCCCAGTCCTCGACGATTGGTGGCGGCTACACAAACACGATTGATACCGCAGTACACCGCGCAACGATAGGTGGTGGACAGAACAACAAGATTTCTCAGGGTGGAGATGACGGAACCATCAGCGGTGGACTTGGAAATACAATCAACGTAGGTTCGGTTCACTCGACAATTGCGGGTGGCCAGAACAACCAGGTGAACGGATTTGCCAGTACGGTCAGTGGTGGTGACAACAACCGGGCGGTATGGCTTGCAGCGATTGGTGGTGGCCAGAATAACTGGGCGCATTTCTCGCTCAGCGCAATTGCCGGTGGAATAAACAACGAATCGTTGTTCGGCGCGGCCATTGGTGGTGGCGGTTTCAACAAAGCTGGATACTACGCTGCTATTCCGGGTGGTCGTGGTCTTGAGGTCGGCTCTGGAAGTTTCGGCTTTCTCGGCGACAACGGTTCGACGCCGAGCAATGCTTCTACTATCGGAGACAGGCCGATGACCATTACCGAAAGCAATGTTGCTCTCTTCGGCAATGTTGACCTGATGCTTGCCAACAACAACGGAGCGGCGAGTCAGCTACGGTTCTACGAGGCGAACAGTACAACCGGAAACTTGCCAAACACTGTTAATTATTCATCATTCCAAGCGCAGGACCAGACGACGAACGTCAACTACATTCTTCCGGCTGCCACTGGCGCAGCAGGTGACGTCCTTTCGGTTGCCTCGATTGCCGGCACGCAGGTAACGCTCGGCTGGGCATCGAACACTTCGATCAACGTCAGCGACAGCGCGTGGAGCTTGACCGGAAATGCCGGGACCACACCGGGAACGAATTTCTTAGGAACGACCGATGCACAGAGTATGCACATCTACGTGAACAACGGCACGGACAATGCTCTGATTCTCAACACAAATGGCAGCATTCAGACGACGACCGACGGCAATGCTCGGGGGGCTGACGCGGTCGACCTGCAACGAAGTCGTTCGGCGACATCACAGGTTGCCGGGGGGAGCTTCAGTGGGGTACTCGGAGGGGAACGGAATGAGATTGCCAGCTCCTCCCCCCGCTCTGCAATTGTCAACGGAATTGATAACACAATTGGTGCGAACGCTCAGGAATCGTTCATCGGAGGGGGAATCAACAACACAATATTGGTGCAGCGTTCCGCAATCCTCGGCGGTCGGAACAACTATATCGGAACTGGAGCCTTTTCAGCTATGGTGGGAGGCTTTCAGGATACTGTCTACTCCGATGCGTGGCAGGCGACGCTCTCCGGAGGAGGACATAGTGCGATTGGGAGCGGAGCTATCCGTGCAACGATTTCTGGTGGTGGGGAAAACAAGATCAGTGCCAACAGCGTTGGGTCGGTGATTGGTGGTGGTGAGACGAACACCGTCACTTCTGGGGCCGCGTATGCAACTATTGCAGGTGGAAGGAGCAACAACGTCGCATCGAGCTACTCGGTTGCTGGTGGTGGACTGAACAACTCCGTTAGCGGGAGTTATGGCGTGATCGCGGGGGGTAATAACAACACGGTCAGTTCTAATTTCTCGATGATTGGTGGTGGCCAGAACAATTCCATCAGTAGCTCTGCAGCCAGTTCTGCAATCATTGCTGGGAACACAAATTCTATCGGGAACAATTCTTTCCGAAGTTTTATCGGCGGCGGAGATAATGTCAACATTGAGGCCGGTGCTCGCCAGGCGGCAATCTTGTCCGGTCTTGAAAACAGAATTAGCCTAAATGCGTACCATACCTTCATTGGCTCAGGGTGGAGACAGACTATCGATACCAACGCAAACGACGCAGCGATTGTTGGAGGGCAGCGGAACACGGTAGGCAACAACGCCGACAGAAGTTTCATCGGTGCGGGGGATAGCCATACAATCGGTGCAGGGGCATCAAACAGTTCAATCGTTGCTGGGAATGCAAACTCGATTGCATCCGGTTCATCAAACAGTGCAATCAGTGCAGGCAACAACATTACGATTGATGCAAGTTCATCGAACAGTTTTATCGGCTCAGGGAACAACCTCTCGATTAGCACCAGTTCAACAGGCAGCTTTATCGGTGCTGGACAGAACAACTCTATCGGTTCGTCAGCCCCTTTTAGTGGCATTGGGGGAGGGTCAAATGTCAATATCGGCAGTGGAGCGTTCAGGAGTTTTATTGGTTCTGGACTTGGACTGACGATTGAAGCGAGTGCACAGGAATCGTCAATAGTTGCTGGTGTCGACAGTCGCATTGCCAACAATGCAGATCGAACGTTTATCGGTACAGGCTGGAGACATCTGATCGACACCAACGCAAACGACGCAGCAATTGTTGGGGGGCAGCGGAACACTATCGGGAACAACTCGGATAGAAGTTTCATCGGCGCCGGAGATAATCTCTTGATTGGCGCAGGTTCATCGAATGCCTTTATCGGTGCTGGACAGAACAACACCATCGAGAACTCGGCAGGGAACACGGTGATTGGCGGAGGTTCTAACAACAAGATCCGGCTCAATTCTACCGGATCCACTATCGGTGGTGGAGCGAACAATATCATTGATACCGGAGCAAACAGATCGGTAATCGCGGGTGGACTCGACCATCTGATCGGGAACAATGCAGATGATGCTGCAATCGGAGGGGGACGTTTCAATGATGTATACGCCGGATCATCGGTTGTGAGTGGTGGTACTAATAACATCATTAACGCTGGAGCCACCCAGTCGACAATTGCTGGTGGTAACGGCAACGTGATCGAGATAAATGCAAATCAGGCGACTATCAGTGGTGGCCAGCAAAACTATATCGGAAACAATGCTGACCAGTCAACTATCGGTGGAGGTCGGAGAGATACAATACTTGTTTCGAACGCAACCATCAGTGGTGGTTCTGACCACATGATTAGTACCGGTGCTGGGCACGGGGTGATAGGGGGTGGTACGGCGAACAGCATCGGCGCAAACTCTTGGCAGACTACGATTGCCGGTGGAGGAGCCAACGCCATCGGAGCAAATTCTTGGCAGGCAACGATTGCCGGTGGTGGTAGTGGCCAGATCGGAGACAACTCGGCTGGAAGTACTATCGGTGGCGGTGCGCTGAATACTATCACCGGACGACTGTCGGTTATTCCGGGTGGACGGGAACTGACACTGAACGGCAACAGTTCGTTCGGCTTTCTCGGCAACGAGTCGGGGAACTTTGATATGACAATCACAGCGAATGAAGTTGCCGTCTTCGGCAACACCGATCTCTGGCTTGCGAACAACAACAACGGCGCGTCCCAGATACGCTTCTACGAGGCAAACAACACTACTGGTACGTTCCCGAACGGAACGAACTACTCGTCGTTCCAAGCGCGGACACAAGCTGCCGACATCAACTATCTGCTGCCAGATACAGCCGGGATCGTCGGGGATGTCCTCTCGGTTGCCTCGGTTGCAGGATCGCTGGTAACGCTCGACTGGACTGCTGGGGGGAGTGCTTCTACAATCAACGTCAGCGATAGTGCTTGGGCGTTGACTGGCAACGCCGGAACGACACCGGGGACGAACTTCGTCGGGACAACTGACGCGCAGGCACTTCACCTGTACGTCAACAGTGGAAGCAACAATGCTCTGATCCTAAACACAAACGGAAGTCTCCAGCACGACAACGGCGGAAATGCTCGGGGGAACAGTGCAATCGACTTACAGCGAAGCCGTACGAACGCTACTGAGGTTGCTTCTGGAACAGGTGCGGTAATCGTTGGAGGGAGCGACAACACCGTTGCGAGCAACAATGCAGGGGTTGTCACGGGATTGCGGAACTCAATCTCGACTGCAAATCTCTCCTTCATCGGAGGTGGCAGTGACAATACGATTACGGCAGGGAATGGCGTTATCGGTGGTGGAGCAAGCAACAGCATAAGTGACAACTACGGTACGATTGGGGGAGGATTGGGGAATGCGATTTCCGGCTCTGCCAACGCTACGATTGGAGGAGGTGTTCGGAACACTATCGACCAGAACATTCGCTCAACGATAGGTGGTGGATATGAGCACTACATCGCGATAAATGCTGGTGCATCGGTGATTGCTGGTGGCGAGCAAGACTCAATCTACGATGGATCGTGGCAGGTGACAATCGCCGGTGGTGGACGGAACGTGGTTGGAGCAAGTTCTTGGCTGGCGACAATCGGTGGCGGTCGGTTCAATACGATTGGCGACACTTCATCAGGCTCAGTAATTGCCGGCGGAACGGAAAACACTCTGATCGGAGGCAATTCAGCCATTGCAGGTGGACGGGAGTTGACACTTCAAGGAAAAGGATCGTTCGGCTTCCTCTCGAACGAATCGGGGAGTTTCCCGATGAGCGTTACCTCCGATGAAGTTGCCCTCTTCGGCAACACCGATCTCTGGCTTGCCAACAACAACAACGGCGCATCGCAACTACGCTTCTACGAGGCAAACAATACTACCGGTACGTTCCCGAACGGAACGAACTACACTTCTTTCAAGGCCGGAACGCAGACCGCCGACATCAACTACACACTCCCTGCGGCAACACCGAACGCGGCAGCCAATGGAACCGACCTCGGCACGGGCTATATGGAGACAGATAATGTCGGAGCTATGTCGTGGCGACAGTCGGTAGTGGTGACGGCAACGAACCTGAACTTCGGCAACGTTGCCTCGCAGACCAGCAGCGATGTGACAGTGACGGTAACCGGTGCGGCAGTTGGGGACATCGTCAACATCGGCGTGGACAATGCAGCGGTTGCCGGGAACAGTTGTTATACGGCTTGGGTGTCGGCAGCAAACACGGTGACGATCCGCTTCAACAACTACAGCCTCGCCGCGATTGCTCCGGCGACAACGAACACGTTCAAGGTGCAGGTGACGAAGTAACAAAACAGAAGGTCGCAAAAAAGAGCGCAGAGAGTGGAAGAGATATTCTCCACTCTCTGCGCTCTTCGCGTCTCTG
Organism: Kapaibacterium sp. (SeqCode); assembly: GCA_050248595.1. Taxonomy (GTDB): domain Bacteria; phylum Bacteroidota; class Ignavibacteria; order OLB7; family OLB7; genus JAGWAZ01. The sequence continues at coordinate 8,482 of JBFWSB010000015.1, read as the reverse complement.
CGTTTATCTCCCTCCTGAAGACAGTTGCTCCCCGGAAGTTGTCCTCAAGTTTGCACATACTCTGCAAACTACCCAACAGTGATCTCGCCGAAGTCGACATAGTGGACCTGTACTTCCTCTCTAAACCTGCGCAAGCACCTTCTCCAGACTCTCACCTTTCTTCAAGCCGAGTGTTTTGCGGAGTCGTTTGCGTCGCGACTTTAGTCCTTCACTTCCTATATCGAGGATTGAACAGATTTCTCCGGCGTTCAGTCCGGAACGGAGTAACACGCAGAGGCGTTCCTGTGATGTTGTCAGGTTCGGGTAGGCTCGGCGGAGCTGCTGGATAAACTCATCGTTATCGTTGCCGAGGTAGGCAGCCGGGAAGTATGAATCTTTCTCTTCCTTTTGTAGCACGGAGAGTATCGAGTGGAAGCTCGCAAAGCTGATTGTTTCGGGGAACCTTTTGTTTGCTCGGGATTCTCTTCCGGCCAGTTCCTTTTTTAGTCGGGTGATTACTTCTTCAATTAACAGTCTCTTCTCCCCCAGCTCAACTACAGCACCGGCAAGCTCATGTTCAAGTCGCTGGCGTTGCTCTTTCTCTCGTTCCACCAATTGTTCAAAGAAATTTGTTTCGGCCATTGTCCGAGCGTAGCGTATCGAACGTTCGCGATTGCTCTCCAACAGTTCTCGTTCTATCTCCGTTGCTTCACGCTCAAGTTGTAGTGCCTCCCTTAGATTATCTCGCCGTTCAGATATTTCTGCCCGCAGCCGAAGGAGGCTCATATAGGGACCCCGCTCGCTTCTCAACTCCGGTTCGATTTCATCGAGCAGGTGGCGTGCCTCTTCTACTTCATTGCAAGCAATCTTCCACCGAGCCAACAGGAGGCGCAGCCGAAGTTGATGCAGGCGTGATGAGCGTTTGGAGACATCAATCGCGCGCTCAATGTATCGGCACGCTTCCTCTGGATTGTTTTGATCTCCGTAGAGGGTGGCGAGCACTGCGCAAGAGGCCGCTTCACCGGAAGAATGGTTAAGGCTACGGTAGTTGTCAATCGACCACTTGAGCAATTCCTCTGCCTTCTCGTATTCTTTCTCTTCTAAAAGAAGATTGGCTCGCGTACTCTGGATGTGAACAAGAATGCTCGTTGAGTTTTCAGGCAGGTTCTCACTCTCATGTCCAAGTAGATTCTCAATCCGATCCAGTATCTCGTGCGCTCGGGGCAGTTCTCCCATCTTCAGATACGACTCGGCAGCGTTAATGTAGACCCACGGCCCTATGGATCCAAGTCCGTTACTCTCAAGGATTGTGATGGCGTTCAGAAACATCTGCAAGCCCTGCTCCAGATGCTCCATCGTAAGGTAGAGTAGACCAAGAGATTGCAGCAACTGACAGTGGGTAATCGGGTTGAACTCTGGGTCGCTCCAGCGAAGAGCCTGTTGTCCGTAATTGAGTGCGGCTAAATGTTGCTTCCGTTTTCGTGCAATAGTGGATCGCAGCGACAAAAGCGTTACTCGTAGAGCACGCTCGCTCCCCCCGGATGTGGGTGTTATTAACTTCTCGCACTGCCGAAGAACAATTTCGGCCTGCTCGGATTCTCCTCTGGTTTCGAGTGTGCTGGCAAGTGCAGTTAGAAGGCGAAGCCGCACTCGCCTCTGTTCCTCATCACTATCGTCGTCAAGCAGAGCAATTCCACTTCGCAGGAGACTCTCTGCCTCACCTTCTCTGTTCGGGAGCATTCCGAGATGGTTGGCAAGGATTAAGGTGCAGATACCACGCTGAGGAAGGTCATCGGTAATCTCTGCCCATGCAACTCCTTCGCGCGCGAGTTCAATAGCTTCACTTTCGGTGAGTTCGTTCTGCGTTTGTTTGTGGGTGGGGGAAAGGATCATCAGCCAAGCAGCTTCGGCGGCCCACGTCAAGAGTGCAGCGAAGTCAATTACGTGATTCCGTTCCCGTCGGTTCAAATGCTGTACAGGGCTTTTCTTCCTGCTGCTCAATTGGATGCCAGCACTATCCAACTCATTCCGAACTTCGGAGACCAGTTCATTGAGAATCGTACTGATCTCTACTCCCTCCGGTCCATAAATCTCTGGGAATCTATGGCGGATATACTCTACAAGACTTTCGGGTACAAGTCGGGTTCGGCGCTTCTTGAGGAGTCCCCGCAGACGCTTGGTTGTCAGAACCCTCTCCTGATAGTTCTGTAGTTCGTCGTTCTTATCCATGTCTGTTCCTGACGAGTTGTAGGGAAATCTGGAATGTAGTCCTTCAGTAAGAGCAAGTAATGATGTCCGAACAATTAATGAGTCTCAACAGAGGAGGAAACGGCTTCAAGCCCTTTCTTGCCCTGCTTTCCGGCTTCTATTCTGCTCCTCATAAAATCTACAACCCTTCTATCGAACAATAGGAAACCGAACCCTCTCAGCACCCTTCAACTGTTTGCCCCTGACTCCGCAGGCTAATAGTTTGCCCACGTTGCAGCACCTGCTGATGGAACTTCTTGAATTATCGAAAGCATTTCAGCAAGTGTGGACAACCGCAAGATTAGCACACAGGATTGACACATTAGCTTTTTGCCCAAAAATCTGGGCAATATCACATTTGATACGATCAATTATGGTACGCATTTCGACTTCACTTCCTCCAACACTTTTCCTTCTGTTTACCATACTACTGGGTGAAACTCAAGCTCAACCAGTTGTGGCTCCCTCTGGAAGTATTGCTATCGGAGGGCTTCTTCCCGACCCGGCTGCGATGCTCGACGTGCAGTCCACAACTAAGGGGTTCCTGATGCCTCGCATGACGAGCGTGCAGCGGGATGGGGTCGCAAATCCACCTGAAGGGTTGATGATCTACAACATCGACCTCGGAGTAGCTCAGATTTGGAGCGATGCTTCCGGCGCGTGGCAGTGGGATGCGTTCGTCACAACGGGAAGTACCTTCGGGTGGCTGACAGTTGGCAACGGTGGCCTGACCGATGGCATCAACAATAAGCTCGGATCGCTTGACCCAGTCCCCCTCCGAATAATTGTGGGGGGCACTGAGCGATTAATCCTCAACACGAACGGCAGCATACAGCGGGATGCCGGGGGAAATGGGAGAGGGTTGCAGGCAACTGACTTGCAGATAGCGAGATCGAGTGGTATCGAAGTTGCCTCTGGAGACTTTTCGGTTATCTCAGGGGGGCAGTCGAACAGAGCCTCCAGCGCATATTCAGTCGTGGGAGGGGGGCAATCAAATAGTGTGTTGACACCGTATTCCGTTGTAGTGGGTGGGCAGTCGAATACTGTCACGCAACTCTATTCGGCGATTCTCGGCGGTCAGGGAAATCAGGTGACGAATGGGTTCGCCACTGTTGTCGGCGGAGCTGACAACAGTGCCGCCGGTTTCCGGAGTGGTATCGTCAGCGGGGCATCCAACTCTGCTGCCGGGTGGGAGTCGTTCGTCGGAGCTGGTGGCCAGAACTCCGCACCGGGAGACAACAGTTTTGTCGGAGCCGGTTACTCCAACACCGCCGCAAACATTGCAGCGGTAGTGGGTGGTGGTGAAAACCATGCGGCAGGAGACTACTCCGCTGTAGTTGCAGGTGAACTGGACAGTGCAATCGGCAATCACTCCGCCGTTGTCGGAGGGAGCACAAATGTTGCTCTCGGAGATGGCAGTTTTGTCGGTGCGGGACGGCTCAACCGTGCTATCGGAAGTTACTCGGTTGTGAGCGGAGGAGAGGGGAACGGAGCAGGGAATGGAGCAACTGTGGCGGGGGGGGGCAGCAAACAGGGCAAACGGATTTGGGTCGGCCATACCGGGTGGTGTCGGACTGACCTTGAGCGGAGCGAGAAGCTTCGGGTTCATGGGGGGGAACGTCGGCACGTTCAATATGACGGTGAACGATGATGACGTTGCGATGTTCGGAAATGTAGATGTGTGGCTTGCCAACAACAATGGCACAGGAAGTCAGTTGCGGTTCTTCGAGCCAGATGCAACGCCCGGTTCCGGTGCGTTCCCGAACGGCTCGCACTACACGTCGTTCGAGGCCAGAACGCAGTCTGCTGACATCAACTATCTCCTCCCCGATGCCCCCGGAGGTGTCGGTGACATCCTCGCAATCGACGCAATTGCTGGCACACAGGTCTCGCTCGATTGGACATCGGATGCAACCCTCTCATCACTGAGACTGAACGGCGCGACCGCTGTCACCAACTCACGCATTGTGGTCAACGGCGGACACTGGACATCGCAGGGAGCCGCACCGACTGCTGTGGGGGATGGAACGAATCTTGCCGCAAGTGTGACCTTTGCAACAGCCTCCACCGATGTAGCTGGGCGCGTGACGGCAACCGATGGGGGGGGAATCGGAACAGGAGTGATTACTGTTACGTTCAATGCAGCCTATGCAACCGATCCAATCGTTGTTGTGACCCCGGCCAACGGGACAGCAGCCGGGTCGACCTTCTTCGTCAGCAACACAACCACGACCTCCTTCGATATCAACGTTTCAACAACCAACGGAAATGGGACGGATACCTACCTGTTCAACTACCACGTTATCGAGATTGATTGAGTGAGTTAAGAATTAGGAATTAGGAATTAGGAATTACGAATTAGGAATTAGGGGTTGGAGAGTTGTAGGGTGTCGGGGTCTCTCCTTGCGAGAGTACCTGTGGTTCTCCTTTCGGCAGTCTTCGGCAGCAGCAGGATGAGAGCAAAAGGAAAGATGATATTCAACAGATGATGAAAAAAGTGAGCCATACTACACCGACTGTCCCGGGATTCAGAGCAATGGCAGGATTAAGAAGTTTTCTCCTGCTGATCCTGCTTAGCATTCTCTCTTCCGGTTTTCTGATCGCACAGAATCGTGACTTCAACGCCGAACGACTTATCATTGACGACGATGCGGGGGATGGCACGCGAAATACGATGACGATCCAGACCCCACTGCCGCTGCCGCAGAATGTGATTCTGACGATTCCTGACATCGGGAGCGACACCGCCTTCTTTCTGCTGGCTCCCCCGGGAAGCAGAGGCGCTTGGTTGTTGAGCGGCAACGCTGGTACAATCCCCGGAACCGACTTCGTGGGAACAACGGACGCAACCGCACTCCACCTTTATGTAAATCAGGGGGCAAGCAATAGCCTGATTCTGAACACGAACCGAAGTATCCAGCGGGACACCGGGGGGGATCCCCGGGGAAATAGTGCTGTCGACCTGCAAATAGCTCGCACCAGCCCCCCCCTGGTTGCCTCCGGTTCGTTCTCGGCAGTTCTGGGAGGGCAAGGAAATTCTGCCACTGCCAGTTTTTCGACGGTAGCTGGAGGGGCTTTCAACAATGCCACGGGGTCAAATGCCTCTATCGGAGGAGGGTTGGGTAATAATGCTACCGGAAATAGTGCAGGAGTGGCTGCGGGCAATGGTAACAGTGCAAGTAATAGCTTTGCATTTGTTGGTGGTGGTGTGGGAAATAATGCAACGGGGCTTTTTAGTGTGATAAGTGGAGGTGAACGGAACAATGCTTCGGGTACTCGCGCAACTGTTGGAGGAGGGATGCGGAACACCGTCTCGGGTAACTACAGTGTAGTGGTTGGAGGTCGGGGGTTGGTGCTGGGAGCTACAGCGACGGGAAGTTTCGGATTCTTGGGAGGGAACAGTGTCGGGTTCAGTGGTAGCGGGAGCAATGCAATGGCGGTCGACTCACAGGATGTGGCGGTCTTCGGGAATACGGATATGTGGCTTGCGAACAATGACGGCAGAGCGAGTCGTCTTCTGTTTTACGAGGCGAACAGTACAACGGGGAACTTCCCCCCGGCGACGGCATTCTACACGTCGTTCGAGGCGGGAAACCAGACAGAGGATATCACATACATTCTTCCGACTACTACGGCGACAACTGGCACGCCTTTGCACGGCGTTCTGCAACTCGATACGGCAACAGGTCAGTTGAGCTGGCTCGACCCCGCAGCTCTCGCTTCCAGCGGCGGGTGGAATCTTACAGGGAACGGAGGCACAACCCCCGGAACTGACTTCGTTGGAACCACCGATCCTACTCCTCTCCACTTCTACGTGAATGGAGGTTCATCCAATAGTCTGATCCTGAACATAAACGGGAGCATTCAGAGGGATACCGGAGGGAATGCTCGGGGAAATGGTGCTGTCGACCTGCAAATGGTTCGCACCAACTCTTCTGAGGTTGCCTCTGGTTCCTTCTCGGCGATTCTGGGAGGGCAGAGAAATTCTGCCACTGCCGATTTCTCGACGGTAGCCGGAGGGCTTTCCAACAATGCTACCGGTGCAAACGCTTTTGTCGGTGGTGGGGTTAGTAATAGTGCTACCGCAGTCAATACAGGAGTAGCTGCAGGAAACGGCAACAGTGCAACGAACAACCTTGCGTTTGTCGGTGGTGGTACGGCAAATAGTGCAACCGGCCTTGTGAGCACGATAAGTGGAGGTGAACAGAACAATGCCTCGGGTGCTCGCTCGACAGTTGGTGGAGGGATGCACAATAACGCGTCCGGTGACTATAGTGTGGTAGTAGGAGGGCGAGGGTTGACGCTGGGAGCTACGGCGACGGGAAGTTTCGGATTTCTTGGAGGGAACAGTGTGGGGGCGGGTGGCAGCGGGAGTAAAGCAATGACTGTCGACTCACAGGATGTGGCGGTCTTCGGGAACACAGACCTGTGGCTTGCGAACAACGACGGGATGGCCAGTCGTTTGCTTTTCTTCGAGGCAAACAGTACCAGCGGCATCTTTCCACCGGCGACGGCATTCTACACGTCGTTCGAGGCAGGTTCGCAGACATCCGACATCAACTACATTCTCCCGACAACTACGACAGCAACCTTTACAGTCGAGGATGGAGTCCTCCAGCTTGACGCAGGAACAGGCCAACTCAGTTGGGTTGATCCGGCAGCAATCTCCACATCGGGTTGGAGTCTGACTGGTAATGCTGGAACAACTTCCGGAACAAACTACGTTGGCACAAGCGACGCACAGGCATTCCACATCTACGTCAACGGTGGTGCGTCCAACAGTCTTGTTCTGAACACAAACAGCAGTATCCAGAGGGGAACAACGGGAGATGCCCGCGGGTCGAATGCGGTAGATCTTCAGATCGTTAGGGGGAGTGCAACTCAGGTTGCTTCGGGGGGTGGGTCAACGGTGTCAGGAGGAATCAACAACACTGCCTCTGGTCTGCACTCATCGGTTGGAGGAGGAACGACCAACACTGCCAGTGGTCGCCGGTCGGTGGTGAGTGGCGGCGAGGGGAACGTAGCATCTGGGGTTGGTTCCTACATCTCTGGAGGAACCAACAACACAAGTGCTGGTGACAATTCAAGTATTGTCGGAGGTCAGGGAATGACCCTGACTCCCTCGGCTGACAATAGCTTCGGCTTCTACGCAAACCCTGTTGGTCTCCTCACAACAATGAGCATTTCGGAACCGAAGACGGCGGTCTTCGCCAACGCCGATCTCTGGCTTGCAAACAACGAGGATACGGCGAGCCAGCTACGCTTCTACGAGAAGAACAACACAACTGGTTCTTTCCCGAACAGTACGAACTACACGTCGTTCGAGGCGGGAGATCAGAGCGAAGATATCAACTACATCCTGCCGACTGCAAGGCCTACAGCAAACGGTCAGGTTCTCTCTTCCGACACGAACGGCGTGATGAGCTGGGCAAACGGTTCAAGTAGTGCGCAGTCGTTCTCAAACAGCAGCAACGCTGTATCGACCCTTCTGCTCGACAACAATGTGGGAACCAATGATGGGGTGGCACTGGAGATTACTGAGGGGAGTGTGATCTTGTCGAACGCTCAGGGAGGGGCTGCATCTATTCCCGATGACGTAGCGATATACGATGTCAACGATGGGATCGCCGCCTCGGCTCCGACAGTTGGCTTGCCGGCGGCTGGCGTCAATGGGAAGATACTCTACATCTACGTCTCCGATCCAGACGGTGCATCAGTAGGTGGAACAGCGCGAGCAAGTGGGAACAGACTGACCTACATCTATATCAGCGGGGGCTGGAAGCTGTTCCACGTGAATTGAGGAGCTTTGTCTCTATGGCTCCACCTGCCCCGGCAGGGGCAACCGCTGTGTGGCCGGGGATGACAATCCCCGGAAGCAGAGCGATCAGAATTCTCCCGCCCCGAAGGGGCAGAATGAACGAGCGAAGAAGTCCGCACGTCCGGCTCAGCCGCCCCTACAGGGCGGAAGCTTACGCGAGAGGCGCTCCGTGGGGTGCAGCCTTACGGCTTTCCCCACGGCCACACAACAAAGCTCCCTTCGGGAGCGGCTCGATAGTCGTTGGCTTCTACCGTGAAGATTGTAGATGTTCATGCATAAAGAACTTCGATGTCAATTCTATATCGAAGAGAGTCCACTACTCCACCTGCCCCGGCAGGGGCATCCGCTGCGTGGCCGGGGATGCTAATCCCCGGAAGCAGAGCGATCAGAATTCTCTCGCCCCGAAGGGGCAGAATGGACGAGCGGAGAAGTCAGCAC
>JBFWSB010000014.1:0-28056 GCA_050248595.1 Kapaibacterium sp. (SeqCode) | reverse complement strand
CGCTCTTCCGATCTAGATGAGAAGTCCCGGAGAGGGACGAACGATAGCGTCTCGTTGGACGACAGTCATTCGTGGAATCAATAATCCTCTGGTAGTCGAAGTCAAGTCGAGAAGTGCACTCTCGTGTGGTGAAACTGTGCCGATACCGACATCTCCCTGAGAGTCGGTGATCGGCTGGGCAAAGACAAGAGATCCCGAGAACAAGAGAGTGAAAAGAATCACAATCGATGCGACAACAGGGAGAAACTGCTTCATAGAAACACCCGAATTGTTGGTGGTTGTTAATTGTTATCATCGAATCCAGAAATCCGAAAAGACTGTCGCTAAGAATTCTGCGACTTGTATATTCGGTCTCTTTGGAGGAGGGAGACAACAACCAACAATGCCCTGCTGTCCAATACAAAAGCTATCTCAGCAGGTATTACAGTTTCCCGGAATGGGGTATTACAGTTACCGATTCGATACATTCACACACACCTATTACCAGAACGTATGGTTAGTTCACAGCGAACTATAGACCCCATTTTTAAGAATTTTTCCAACATTTCCGCCGAACATCCATTTGTAGGCCGAGAAAAAGAGGTCGAAAAGATTCTTCAGTTTTATCATGCTGCGATGATCCAAGATGGACTGTCGACTCTCTGGATTCAAGGGGAGGCAGGGATAGGGAAGAGCCGGTTGTTAAGTGTGGTAGCAAAAGAATTGCGAGAGAAGAGGGTAAGTGTTCTCCACCTGAGGATATATCCCGACACGGCATCGTCGTTGATTGGGCTGATTGGCCGAACTATCGAAATGGATACGCAGCTTCAGCCTTTGCTCCGCTCTCAAATCCAAGGTGACCTGCCGTCGGTGATGCAGGGATTACGTCGCATTACACGACTCAGAGCAATTGTTCTGATTATCGAAGACCTTCACTTGCTCATCGGTGAGGCAGCAAATGATTTTGCCAGACTGATAGCGGGTCTGGCCGAAGAAGAACTTACAGTGATTGCTGCAGCTCGCCCTCAAGAGACTCTGGCCTATTCAATTTTGCTCCCCTATCAGAAAGATTTTCTTGACCTACAAGGTCTTGAGCAAAAGGATACTGGCATTCTCATCGAGCAACTTGGCATACCGGCAGAAGAAGAGGTCACCGAGCGCATTCAAAATCTTACCTTCGGTAATCCTCTGCTGATACGCTCAATCGTTCCCTTCGTCTCTCACGAAACCAGAAATTCTACCAGCCCTCTCCAGCAAGGCTTCTTCTCCAACATAAAGCAAGGAGTACAACTCTCCCGTGAGGCGATACTGAACAACTACCTTGCGGACTTAAGTGGAGAGCAGAGACGAGGAGCGGAGCTTCTCGCCCTCCTTGGCGAGGTCTTTTCTGGGGAGACGGCTCTCACGCTCCACCCGGCATCGGCCACCCTTATTCCAGAACTTCTGGCGAAGGGGGTGCTCTGTCGTCATATACTACCGATAGGAATTATCTCCGGGAAGCAACAACAGGACGAAACGTTTGCCTTCACTCACTCACTCATCCACGAAACATTGCTCGGGCGAACAGAAGAAGCTATGGGTGAACTGCTGAACGTTTTGAGACCCAATGTATGCCTCTACTCAATGAGACCGTTGCGTCAACTTCTGGATATACCGAACCGACATATCTCCCCTGAGGTAGCCAGTCAGATACTTGATATGTTCGACGACATTCTCTATCAAAACGCGAACTACCGTCACGACTGGCAGACCCGCAAAACTCTACTGGAGATAGCTTGGCAATTCTTCCGAAAGGTCTCCCAACTTCTCGACCCTGAAGCGGAACAGAACTATCGACTGCTTCTCTCACTCTATCAGATAACAATCTGGGATATCTTTCCACTCGCCCCCGAATTTCAAACTCCCTATAACGAACTATCCCAGTTGAAAGTCGTTACTCGACAGGATGCACTTCACCGCATCACATTTTTTGGACTATCTGCTTCCTACCACCTCTACCTCTCGACACACTATCCTGCATATGATCTCGAAGCAGTCCTCAGGGAGATATTTGACGAACTTGAAGAGATTCAGAATCAGTTCAGCGATATTATCTCGACGATAGAATACCAGTTCATGATCGTTCACCTTGGTAGCCTCCTCCCAACTCTCCCCAAAGATTCTCCGGAGTTGATCAGAGGGATTGAGGAGTACAACCGATTCCTACAGGTTTGGGAGGAGTTGGGAACGGAAACAGCTCGAAGGTGGATATTGAATACTGAATTAGCATTCCTTTTGGTATTCAGAAGTAGTGAAGAACTCAACGAACGACGCCAAATAGCTGACAGAGCCATTGCACCAATTACCTTTGGCACCAGTCCAAGAAATCTCTACCATCAAACAACTCCTGCCATTCTTCGCTTCTACTCAGAAACGGGAAAGGTTCACGAAGCATGGAAGGTAATTCGGCAACTTGTTCACCCTATGCCGACCGGAGCACGAATGAGCTGGGAGTGCCATCTCTTAAACACCTATCTAAAATTGCTCTACATGATGGGTGCTCCTTTAGAAACCATCGAGATAATTCTCACTGAGATCGTACGCCGCTACAACCATCTCGGTATCGACTTCGACAGAAAACATCTTTCGAACATTCACCGAGCAATCACGACAGTTGTTGAGGCGATAGGTCTTGCAAGGAATGACCTTCTCTGGTCAGAACGAGTAGTGGTAGAGGTAATGGGTACACAAGCAAGTCAGTTAGGACGCTACCTCCCAATGAAAGCAGCAATCAGGCAGGACAGGAAGATGCTTCGTCAACTTCTTCTGGAGGAGAGGCTCCCCTCCCTCTACATCCCATTCGTCTCCGCACTTGATCACGTCGACGAGAGTAGCTGGTTAGAACTTGCTGAGCGAGCACGGCAGCAAATCGATGCTCCGATACTTTGGACTCCAGATATTAACCGACTGGTCATCTTCCTCCACCTGTTCCAACTAATTCGCTATGGTGAACAAAATTTGGCCGAGTTCATTATCGAAGATGTACGCCGAGGAATAACGACCGCTTTGAGTTGGTGTGCTGACAATAGTGCTCCAGGTCTGACGGCTCACTTCCTCGACATGGCCGGTATTTACTTGGATAACAAAGAATACTCGTGGTGGCTTCAACGAATTGAATCGCTTCAGAAAGAGATTAGTAAAATGGTAGAGTGGAATCTTTTCACTCCGAACCCTCATCGAGAAACTCTTCCCCGCCTCTCGATTATCGGACAGATTACACTAACACTTCCAGATGAGGAACCACGGCGGTTACAGGGGGCACGTATCCGGCAAGTCCTCGGTATGATTGTCGCAAATCAACTCCTCTCGAAACCTCTCTCCCTTATCGACTTCCGCGAATTGGCTACAGACAGAGAGGCAGATCCCGAAAATGCTGGGAATAATCTCCGCGTAACTGTCAGCCGACTCCGACAGATGATCGGCGATAAGGAAGTACTCGTCAGCGACGGAGAGAATCCACCTCGACTTCAGCTCGACAGAGTTCGAGTAGATTTGTTGGAGGCCGCAATGCTCCTCGACCGAGCCGATGAAGCTCTGTACGATCATCGTCCGGCAAAAGCACGGCAGTTTACAGAACAAGCCTTGCAGATCGTAGGCAACGAACCAATCTATCCTACACTCTACAGCGACTTCTTTGAATCAGCCCGACTGGAATTTGAATTGCGAATGGAACAGAGCATCGTGAGAGTTGCCGAGCAATTGCGTGAAGAAGGGGATATCGATGAGACAATCAACTTCCTGTATACTGTGTTGCAAACTCGTAGTACCGATGAATATCTCTTCGAGATGTTAGAGCAGATGTTAGAACAGGTGGGGCGAAAAACTGAGGCGATTGTCTTGCGAAAATCTTCTATAAGGAAGCAACTTGAAGTGTGACGTTCCTCCCTTCGTCCACTACAAATTTCATAGCAGAGTGGCCAACAAAGAGTTCGGCGCAAAAATTTTCCTGATTAACATCAGCCATGATAGAGAGAGACAGAAAGGGAGAAGCTTCTATATCAGTAACTCTAAACAAGCAGATCGACACTGACTTCACAGATCTTCCATTTGTTGGGAGAGAGAGAGAACTAAACACAATTCTCTCCTTCTATCATCAGACATTTCGGCAGGATGGGCTTTCATCTCTTTGGTTGCAAGGGGAGGCAGGAATTGGGAAGAGTAGGTTGTTGAATGTAGTCGCAGCAAAATTTATCGAAGAGGGGAGCAGCGTCCTGCACCTAAAAATATATCCCGACACGGCCTCTTCCCTCATCTCGCTGATCGGCAGAACTATTGTGGCATCTGACCCCGAACGAAATACGGTGGACACGACGCTTGGCATTGCTGGGTGAGATTTTCTCAATCAAGGCTGCAGAAGCATTGCTTCCCAACAGCGCAGACATCCTGACCTCGCTGAAAGCGAAAGGAGTTCTTGTCGACGATATTCACTTTATTGAACCCCTGTGGGGCACTACAACAGCAGATACTCCCCTACGATTCTGCCACACATTTGTCCACCAACAACTTCTTCAGAACATTGATTTCGCTGACATTCCTGTTCTCTCTCTCATAGAATCGGAAGGAGCGTTCTACTCGATAACTTCGATGAAGGCAATTGCCAAAGCAGACTGGGACGAGGCCAGTCTGGCTTTGACTTCAAAAGTTTTTCAATGGCTGCACTCGAAAGTATTGATTGTCAGTAACCTCTCTCCCATTCTTGCTATGTCGTTCAATCCACTTTTCTATGCATTCCACGACCGATATGCTGAACAATGGCAGAGTGAAGAAAACTTGCGAAATGATATCAAAGTTCTCGACATGAAAGTCTGCCACTACGACGTGGTTGAGGATAGTGAGAATTACAGCATCGCCATTGAAGAGTTGAAGCGCATTACCCGCAATCCACGAAATGCCACAGAAGCTGCACTACGGGCTGGAGCAATAGGAGCAACATTTAATTCCAGATATCCCTGGAAACCACAGTTACTTGAGATTATCGCTGAGGGCACGCATCTGGTTGAGCACTTCCCTGAAATACGAGCCACAGAAGAGTTTACTCACTTAGTGTTTACTGTGGCTACAACGTTACGAAGCTAACCTGATCCCGATATTTCCTATTGGGTCGAGCAGGAGTTTACAAACTTGTTGAAAGAGATACCCGAAACCGATCCGCTCTACCTTCACCTTCTAACTCTGGTTGGCTCTCGACTTCTCTTTTTGTTTGATACTCCGGAAGCTCTCTCGGCAAAACAGAACCTGGCAAAACGCATTGCAGGCTCGGTCTCAAGAGAGCGTTACTGGGATTTTTTCTGGTCGTACCTCGTTATGCATATCATGAGCGGGGATGTCGCCAGAGGCTGGGAGATGGTACAACATCATCTGCAAGGGCAGATGAATCCTGACACTATGCGCAGGAATATTCTGTACAGACACCAGATAGAAATGATGATCTATCTGGGACTCCCACCAGCAGATATCCATGCTGCTATCACAGATATTCTGCACGCCATCAATACATCAAATGACGTTCCTTCCTCTGTCTACAACACAGAAAAGATCTTGCGCAACTGTCTTGTGACCACTCTCCTCGACAAGAGAGTAGTAACCTCGCATCCCGAGGAGTTCGTCTCCCTGGCAGATGATTGAGTCGTACATGTCCATGAGACAATTGGCCTCTCTACATTCAGAATGAGGTTCCCCTCTCGGCTTACCTATGCCTTCGAGACTCTGTTTTCGCTGTATTGTAAGCTACTGGCTATATAATAAAGATGCCGACAGACCACCTGGAAGGCCCGTCGGCATCTTCTACCATCCGCACATTCACCCACGCACTATTGTCTAACAATTTTCCGAGTTATGACTTGTCCGTCAACGTACATCCGAATCACGTAGAGTCCGGAGGGAATTGAAGCATCCGGCTTCCACTCGATCCGATGTGCACCCGCTCCTCTCCTATCATCGACAAGGCGCGTTACTTCAACTCCTCTAACATCGTAAATGCCAATCTCTACCTGACTGTAGTGTGGAAGCGTGTAGTGGATCGTTGTTGTCGACTCGAACGGATTCGGGAGACTCTCTGCCGTACCTGCTGTAGGAGCTTCACGATACTCATCTACCGAGAGTGTAGGGTCGTGCCAGAGACCAAGGAACGGAGAATTTTTCTGCCCCACCTTCGTGAACGCCCCGGCAATGTATAGGTCCCCCTCCCGGGGAACAATTGCCCAGACACCACTGTTTGCTCCACTTCCCAGACCCTGCCAGCGAACTCCATCCCATTTGGCAATGTTATAGAGGCTGTCAATGCCAGAGACGGTAAAATTACCTCCGGCGAAGAGTATTCCGTCCTTGTAAGCAAGTGCCAGAACCGAAGGCTTGAATCGTGTCCACAATCCCTCTCCCAGAGAACTCCAAGTTTGCGTTGCAATATCCCATACGGCAATGTTTGTTGCCTCGACATCTCCTCCAACCTGGTCGAATGTTCCGCCAACGTAGACCTTCCCTTCAGCAACAATCAACGAGCGGACATTGCCATCCACGCCTTCTCCCAGTGGTTGCCACTCAGCCCCATCCCAACGAGCCACACCCCGCACAGGCTTGTTTCCTGAGTAGGAGAAATCCCCCCCGGCATAGAGCACTCCATCCTCATCCACATCGAGTGCCCAAACCGGTTGGTCCAACCCATTCCCCAGCCTCTCCCAGATTCCAGTGGTTCGATTCCAAGAGGCCACGTGAGGAGTTACAAACGTATCGACAACATTGAACTGTCCCCCCACATATAACTTCTCGTCGGTCGCCTTGAGTGCAACCACATACGAGCCTCCGTTATCGTCGGCCAGACCACTTCCCGGGGTAACTGCACTCCACGAACCGGTGAGAGAATCCCAGCGAACGATGTTTACTGCAATCTTGCCGTCGGTTGTAGTAAACGCACCCCCAATGAACAACTCATCTCCTGCATCTGTGATGCTGTAGATATCTCCCCGCACTATCCCGTCAACAACATGCCAGCCAGCACTGCCAACACGCGCGATGTAATTCTCTTTTTTCACATACTCGTTTGGATCTTCCTTGATACGAAAACTTCCTCCACTGTAGAGAGAGTTTCGGTGGAAGGTCAGCACGCGGTTACTTCCAAGGGGAGCACCCGAAACAAGAGGTCTCCACCGCTCAACCACAATATCCCACTCGGCAATATTTGCCGCCCGAACGTGAGCAGCAGTCGAGAAACTACCCCCGGCAATAATCCGATTCCGACTTTTGACTAAAGCATTTACCGGACCGTCAGTACCGAACTGCATATCGAAGAGTGGGGCCTCACGATATGGACCACCCCAGGTACTCGCTCGAATAATAGTGTCATTGTAGATAACGCAGATATTCTTCCTGACCCCTTGAGAACTGGCTCGTCCTTCACCGTCAAGATCAAATTGATAGTTACCGGCAATATATATATTGATTCCATCCACCAGAATATCGCGAACCTCTTCCATTTCAGAAGAAGAGAGAAGCATTGCCTGTACAAACTCGCTCTTTCCCGATAAAAGATTTCCCCCCCACCCAACCACATTGTGTATTGTACGCTCGGTATATGTCGAAACTTCATTAATAAGGAAATCTTCCCGAACACCACTGACAGTAAATTTCCCGCCGATCACCAGTATTGAGTCAGGATACGAAGCAAGAGTATCAACAAATCTGCCGTCGAGAAGATCAAACCGCCGATAGGGATTCTCCATTACCTCAAGACAGTTGACAACACCTGACACTCCGCCATTCATTCCGTGCCATGCCGTCCCATCCCAGAATGCAACCCCGCTGCTGGACTCCCCTCCAGCTGTTCCAAAACTTCCACCAACATAGATATCTCCTCGATACTCCTGAAGGTCGGTAATCGTGCCATCAACACCTTCTCCCAGTGGCTCCCAGACTGTCCCATTCCACTTGGCCACATTGTTTGCCTGCCGCGACCCTGCCTGCGCAAACTGTCCTCCGACGTAGACCTCTCCATTTTGAATTAGAATGTCGGATACAAACGGAACATTTGTCTGGTCTCCCTGAAGTCCAGCTCCCAACCTTCGCCACCTTCGTGTCTTCCTGTTCCAGACTGCTATGTTGTTCGCCTCGATTTCTCCTGCATGGCTAAACTGTCCTCCGACGTAGAGATCATCGCCCTCCAGAAGAAGTGCGAAGACAAGTCCGTTCACACCTGATGCGACACCATCGTCGAGGGCTTCCCAATCGTTCCCATTCCAGAGAGCAATACTGTTAGCCTCAACCCCGACAACACTCTCGAACGCCCCCCCGACATATACTTCTTCCCTGTCTGCTGCCAGTGCAAAGACATCGTCACTGGTACCACTGGCGGCAGCAAGGGCTGCAAACTGTTCATCCCAGAAGATATCGTCATCCGATGTAGAAGTGTGTGGTTCGGCATTCTCGGAGGCAGTAACATCTGAAAGTATCGATGAAGGATCGTCAGCATCATCTCCTTCAACTGCAATTGGTGGCGGAGCCAGAAGCCACTGGGCAAAGTTGATGGCCGATCGGTTCCCCACAACATCAAAATTTCCTCCAACATGTAGAAGCTTGCCATCTGATACCAGAGCCAAGACGAGACTGTTAGGACGGGGACGGCTGTCCAGGGTGTCTACACGAAACGATGATATGACACCGTCGCCGAGTGCGCTCCAACCTGACTTGCTCAGGAGAGCGATATTCTGTGCAGTATTTGTGGCCCCTGTTGTGGTAAATATCTCAAACAATCCACCAATGTAGAGTCCATACTGGGTAGGGCAGAGCGCGTACACATTCCTCCCACTTGATTCTATTCCAGTGAACACAGATTCCCACCTTTCGCTCACCGGATCCCACGAGGCCAAGTCAGCCGTTTGCGGCATCCCTCCCGCCAAGAGATAATTACCACCTGCGTAGAGCTTTCCTTCCCAGAAAGTGAGAGCAAAAACCCCTCCTCCGAACACTCGGATATCAATTCCCTTTCCGAGTGGCGACCACTCTCCCGAGATTCTGTTCCATCGAACAATATTGTTGACAGTATCTGTCCCAACAGTTGTAAAGTTCCCAGCAAGGTAGACATTATCACCTTGAACGCAGATCGCGCGCACAGCTCCGCTCGGCCCTCCCTGTGGAATGCTCCAGGATTCTCCATCTCCATCCCAGATCCGAAGTCCCTTCCCATCCCCTACAAGGATATCGTTTCCCATTGCTGCAAGCGTGTAGACTGGCGAGGCAAAAACATTCTCCAACGGAGTCCACTCTCGTTGCTGCTTGTTCCAGCGAGCCACTCCAGCTCGATTCGGAATAGAATCGAAGTTCCCGTATGCAAACCTTCCCGCTGCGTAGAGGCCATCGCCAATCATTGCGAGGGAAGTGACCTCCAAAATTTTGAAAGGGCCTGTGGATGAATTCTCTTCCAGAGTCTCTCGAACATTGGTCTCCTTGTTAATCCTAACGATGTTTGATGCCCCGGAAGAGAGATCCTCGAACACTCCTGCAACGTAGATAAACTCACCATCGTCAACCATCGCCTGAATCTGCTCATCATATCCAGCCCCATATCCATCATCACCAAGCACCGACCAGACATCACCCGTATCCGTTTCCTTCAGTTTACAGATGTTTGATGTCATGATTTTTGAGCGGAAATTGGTGCCAACTGACGTTAGTGCAGCACTTCCCCGACCGAACATATTAAAGTGCCCTCCGAACGTTACCTCTCCACCATCCGCAACTGCAATTGTTGATACCCAAGCTGGATTGAACCCATCAAGTATTGTAGATGAACTACTGGCTACACCACCGTATAAAAAGATTTTTGTGAAGCTTGGAAAGTCAAATATCCGACCATTCTCCCAAGCAGACCACTGTTCGGTTCTTGTGTGCCAACGCACGATGTTGAGAATTGTGTGCGTTGTAGTAAAGGTGAGTGTATCGCCGGCATGGCCAACCTCTGGGGGATACTCAGTCGGCCTGCTCACGAGCATATCAAACTCTCCACCTACTAACAGATCTCCTTGCCAGATGGCTAGTGCGTGAACTACCGGGCGTCCTAAATAGTCGGTATTGTATACAGGTTGAGGTGTTCTGGAAACACCGAGCTTTAGGTCGGACCACTCCCCTGTCGTTTTCTTCCAGCGTGCAACATTGTTGACCGTTTTTCCCGATATCTCATCGAAGTATCCACCGATATAGATAAAATTTTCATCCGCTACAATGGCTCTCACTGTTGTCCGGAGAGTTGTCTGAAGTATTGTCAACGAGCTGTTCATCCCCTCCCATCGGCTCGTCGGGATATGGTATCGTGCAACTCCGTGAGAAGGAATATCGCCAGCCACTGTAAAATCACCCCCTGCATAGAGGTATTCTCCGTCAACCGTAAGTGCATAGACATCGTCGTTCAGCCCAGTCCCCACTCTACCCCACCGATTGCCGTCCCAGCGCGCAATGTTGACCGATACTATGCTGCCAGCTACAACAAAGCTCCCTCCGGCATAGACCTGACCTTCATGGATAGTGAGTGTTTCCACTCGGCTGGTGGGAAGCCCTCGCAACCCCTCTCCTAAAGGACTCCAGGTTCGTGTCCGACGATTCCAGACAGCAATGTTCTTCGCCTTTACTCCCCCCGCTTCGCTAAAGGAGCCACCAACGTATACATTATCACCCTCAACTGCAATTGCATAGACAGATCCGTTAACGCCATTGTTGTCTCCCTCCCCAAGCGGATTCCACTCGGAACCATTCCACCGGGCAACGAAGTTGATACTGCGTCCGGCAACCTTCGTAAATTCACCTCCAATGAAGAGATCATCTCCATCCCATTGCGCCACGCGCAGATCGTTCTCCGGGCCTGAAAGAGTCCAACCACCTACCCAGTTTTCATTTCCCTGTGCTGAGATAATATTTACTGCAAGACACGCCAAGACGAGGGTAATACATACCCTGTATACAATGTTCATAACAATAGTTAATTAGAAGATGGCTATTGCGCCGCCTGTACAGTTACGTGAACCGTACACAACGTGAATCAGAATTGGACTTGGCAGTCAGGTAAAGAGACTCTGCGGATTGCTCGAATGTCACACAACTAATGTGTGACCTCTAACTTTGTGGTGTATTTGTTGGTCAGAAACGGAAGGAGAAAACTGTGGAGGTACTTATGCTGCACCACTCTTTTGTCGGTGAGAACGGGGCAGGATAGCCCTCTCAATTCAGCTAAGCCTATCTCTCAGATAAAAAAACGGAAGCGCGTCCCATGCATCACGCTTCCGTCTATGTCTTCCAACTTCAGTTGTGAATTACTCTCAGTAGTAGTTGAGGTTCTCTCCACTATGAGAAGTTAGATAAGGTGTCTCCCATGCACCATTAGCATAACGGAGCGAGGGAGAGAAAGGTTAGCGGGTGAAGAAAAAAAATCTTTACCCTTTCATTTATAGCTACGGTTTCACACCTGTCACAGGTGGCTCATATGGGTTACGCCACTTTTTCTTCTTCGGCTTCCGAGCTTTTGTTGTCCCCTGATCCCCTTGCTGCAACGTTCTCAGCGAGTCTTGCAGTTGCGTTACAAGCGAATCGCAAGCAGCCCCTGCTGAAGGTTCGGGTACGGCAAACGGAAAAAAGGTTGGCGTTGTGGAGTGGACTTGAACACCAACCGTTTTGATATCCTCTTTGTCGCTCCCCCCTCTGTCGTAGAGGGCAAATCCTCCTACACCAATCACAATGCCGAGAAGGAGAGTTGCAATGCTCTTCAGAATCCACCCGGACGATGAGGAGGTTCCCCCAACAGTTCCGGCAGCAATTGTTGGCACTGGCTGAAAGCCGAGCGCGGCTGCTACTCCTGCTCCAATTGCCACCCGTTCAGATGAGGTCAAACCACTATGGTCTGCATTGTGCCGGAGTTCTTCGGTTAGCGCACGAAGCTCACGAAATTCTTGCTCCTCTTCAGGGCCACTGAAGAGTTGTTCGCGGCTGTGAGCGGAAAAATCACCGTCGAGTATATTGTGTAGTTGTTCGTTCATGCTGTTCCATCACTCCTGAGAAAGCCTTGAAGGCGATCTCGAAGAATATCACGTGCTTTAAAGATGCGAAACTTGACAGTGGAGAGTGGAGCATCCACAATCTCGGCGATCTCCTTGTAGGAGTGCCCCTGAACATCCCGGAGGACAACTGCCTCACGGTAAATTGTTGGGAGTGCTTCAATCTCACTGGTCAACATATCCTGCAATGCCACATCACGTGTTTGTGGCTCCTGTGCAGGAAGAACCTCTTCATCTATTTGGTCATACTCTTTCTCAGCTCGGATCATGTCAATACAGACATTGCGAGCTATGCGAAAGATCCAAGCGGACGGATTTGTGTCCTCCTGATACTGACCTGCACGTTCATAAATCTTTATCAGAGCATTTTGCACGGCATCCTTCGCCTTGTCGCGGTCTCCCATCATTCGATGACAGAAGAGAAACAGGCGGTCGGCATAGCGTTCATACAGTTCCATGAACGCACCTTGATCTCCCTCAGCAATTTTCCGCAGCAAAATATTTTCTCGCCACCTGACGGCTTCAATCGCCTCTAATGACAGCAAATGTCCCCGGCTTTGGTGCCCGGTATTCTCTGATCCGATGCCGATCGAACCCTCTCTGTTCACCTGAGAAGTGCTCGTTCTGTTATCGCTATTTGGTAACGTCCCCATGCAGTAAAAAGTTAGCCAGATTCATTTATCACAACAGCTTTATCTAATCACATTCACCCAAACACAAATCACTAAATCCTCGTCTTTGTTCATTTTCCTCTCAGTTTTGCCTATTTCCTTTACTTCTTCAGTTTATCGGCTTCCCATGCCTCGTTTACGGTAATGGCTGCAATGTTGACAATGTCTTGCACATCGCTCGATGTTTGTAGTACGTGCACTGGCTTGTTCATTCCCATCAGAATCGGGCCGATCGCCTCGCACGAGCCGATACGCATCAGAAGTTTGTAGGCAATATTCCCAGCGTCAATATTTGGAAAGATAAGAACGTTTGCACTCTCCCCTCCGAGCTTGTTGAAGGGATAATGTTCCCGCAAAATATCCTTTACCACGGCTGTATCGGCCTGCATTTCTCCGTCGACAAGCAAATTCGGTGCCGCTTCCTGCACAAGTTTCGTCGCCTGCTGCATCTTCTGTGCATTTGGATGGCTGGAGTCGCCGAAATTCGAGAAGGAGAGCATCGCAACGCGAGGGCGAACCCCGAATCGACGTGCTGTCTCTGCTGCCATCTGTGCAATATGAGCCAAATCTTCCGCACTTGGATCAATGTTTACCGTTGTATCGGCAAGAAAAAATCGTTTCCCCTCTTCGTTGATAATCACGTAGAGTCCGGCAACACGAGAATAGCGAGGATTCCGCCCAATCGTCTGCAAGGCCGGACGAATCACGTCTGCATACGACATCGAGACGCCGGCAACCAGACCGTCGGCATCCCCCTGCTGAACCATCATCATGCCAAACCAGCGAGTTCGGAAGAGAAGTCGGCGAGCCATTGTCTCGGTTACTCCCTTGCGCGCACGTGAGCGAAACAGCTCCTCGCGATAGAGAAAACGACGCTTATCCTCCATCGGGTCAACAATTTCGATTCCCTCAAGGTCAATGTGTAGCTCCGCCGCAACTCTCCGGATTGAATCAGGATTCCCGAGAAGAATCGGGTGGCAGATGCCCTCTTCTACCAACCGACCCGCAGCTCGCAAGATTGGCAATTCATCCCCCTCGGGAAATGCGATGCGCTTTAGTGGCCGCCGAGCCTGCGCTCGGTTGATGATCGGAACCATGAAGCCTCGCGACCGCCCAAGCCGTGCCTCCAGATTGTCGCAGTAGGCATCCCAATCTGCGATCTGCTTCCGGGCAACGCCTGTTTCGATTGCAGCCTTCGCCACGGCAGGACAGACCGAAAGGAGAACCCGGTCGTCGAATGGTTTCGGGATGATGTAGTTTGGGCCATAGCTGATCGGCTCGTCACCATAGCTTCGAATCACTGAGTCGGGAACATCTTCGCGGGCAAGCTCGGCAAGTGCGTAGGCCGCGGCAAGCTTCATCTCGTCGTTGATCGCCCGCGCCCTGACATCGAGTGCACCACGAAAGATGAAGGGAAACCCGAGCACATTGTTCACCTGATTCGGATAATCACTTCTACCAGTTGCCATAATCAAATCGTCCCGCACCGACGTAGCATCCTCCCAACTTATCTCTGGATCAGGGTTTGCCATGGCGAAGACAATCGGACGCTCTCCCATCACGGCAACCATCTCTTTTGAGACAACCCCGCCAGCCGAGAGACCAACCAAAACATCGGCTCCCTCCATTAACTCTATCAGCGTTGCCGACCCATCTCCGTTGGCAAACTCTGCTTTGTAGGGATCAAGGTCATCACGTCCGGACCAGATCAGCCCATCACGATCAGCCATGAAGATATTCTCCCTCTTCGCACCGAGCAGCACGTAGAAACGGGAGCAACTGATTGCCGCAGCTCCAGCACCGGAGACTACGATCTTCACTTCGTCGATCTTCTTCCCCTGTATGTCGAGAGCGTTGATGAGTGCCGCACCCGATATGATTGCCGTCCCATGTTGGTCGTCGTGGAAGACCGGGATGTTCATCCGCGCTTTCAGCTCTTCCTCCACAACAAAGCATTCCGGTGCTTTAATATCTTCCAGGTTGATGCCACCGAAGGTCGGCTCCAATGCCATGATCGTCTCGATCAATTTCTCCGGTTCAGTTGCATTCAACTCGATATCGAAAACGTCGATGTCAGCAAATTTTTTGAAGAGAACTCCCTTCCCCTCCATCACCGGCTTCCCAGCTTCTGGGCCAATGTTTCCAAGTCCGAGCACAGCCGTGCCATTGGTAATCACTGCAACCAGATTTCCTTTTGCCGTGTAGTCGTACACCTTCTCCACATTTTCGGCAATATCTCGGCAAGGTTCGGCAACGCCGGGTGTGTAGGCTAAGGAAAGATCGCGTTGTGTTGATACTGGCTTTGTCGAGACGATGCCAATTTTCCCCGGTCGCCCCTCGCGATGGTAGCGGAGCGCATCTTCTCTCTTGATTTTAACGGCCATGAAATAGTATAAAGTTCTTGAATAGTAGATCGTAGTTAGATAGAGCGGAGGGAAGATTGCTACAGCGCAGGGATAAGCGATTCAGGAATGAGAAGATCACCTTCCATCAAGATCTCCGTTCCTCCCTGTAGCTTCACGCCACCTACTCTCCCCGCGTCAATTCGATTGAAGTGAATGTAGAGAGGTGAACCACTTGTTGGGATCACCTGCACAGGAGAGGGCAGATTGTAGAGGAGGCCAGAAAGGATTCCAGAGGCGATTGCGCCGGTTCCGCAGGCTCCGGTCTCCCCCTCAACCCCACGCTCAAATGTTCTGAGCCGAATCCCCTCTTCTAACGAAATGATTTCGATGAAGTTTGCGTTCGCTCCGTTCGGCTGCACGGCAGAATGATTCCGAAGGAGAGGCCCCCACAAGTTGATGTCGAGATCAGCGAGCCGACCGAGTCCAAGTTGGTCAACGAAGAGAAGAAGGTGTGGAGTGCCAACATCAACGAAGTGGACTTCGCGCTCTTCGCCGAGGAGATTGAGTTTTAAATTTGGACGAATCTCTTTCGGATCGGGGAAATCGATGCAAACATTCTCCCCATCCATCAGAGCACGGTAGAGAATGCCGGCGTTCGTAAAGCTAAGCGCCCGTTGGTCGGCAATGTAGCCGTGATCGGCTGCGAACCGGACAGCACACCGCCCACCATTCCCACACATCATCCCCGTTGAACCGTCGGGATTGTAGTAGTGCATCGCAAAGTCACCTTCGGGTGACTTGTCAACGAGAATCATGCCGTCGGCTCCCCCGTGAGGATGCTCAGGACGACAAAGCTCTTGTGCCAGTCCTGAGAGTCCAATTCCGTCGGGGAGATTACGTCCTTCGGCGACGATAAAAGTGTTCCCGGCCCCAGAGATTTTTTGATAGTGAAGCGAAATCATGACGCCAAGATAACGAGGTTCTGTTGTTCCATCCTCATTACATTTCCCGCAAGATGTTGCTTTGCCCGCGCAGATTCCGTTTTTTGTCTTCTATGAATCACCGCAAAGGAGAATCAATCGGATACGTTCTGCTGCTGATAGCTCTCGCTACTGGAGTTCTATTAACACCGTTGAGAGGACAGCCAGCGGAGGAGAAAACCGTGCAGACTGAAGTAGAGGAGATCGACTCCACACGCCTACTGTTGATTGATGCCACTTGGATACCATGTGGCGACACTACCGAATCGCTCTACATCTTCCGCAACGGCAAGACAGTTTACGCACGAGGAAACAGTGGAGTCTCCTTTACGTTGGGAGAGACGATGTTGGGGGGGCTAACAACTGTTATCAACGCAATGGAGTCGTTTACCGACACGGCGACCCTGGATAGTTGTACAACAATCGGCGTGATTCTGGCCGGGCCTCGCTATCTCCTGTTGAACTCACGGAGACCGACTGATGAAACAAAGCCGCTGGCAGCCGAACTTGCCGCCATCCGCAAATATGCTCGGCGACGGATTGAACGAGATATTGAGAAGACACTGGAGTATATCGAGCAGAGGCCGAACACGGGAGTGAAGACCGATCCGGAACTCGACCCAGAGACGTTAAACCGCTCACTCTACAACTCACCGATAGCCTCCACGTGGCGTTGCCGTGGAACGGTGACAGTGACAGCACAGATCGACGCGCGAGGGAATGTGCGCCGTGCCTTCGTCAACGAGGCTCCAATTGAGGGAAAGTGTGCCTCTCTTTTGGTGATGACGGCACTCCGAGCGGTAACCCTCTCCTCGTTTGAACCGGCAGTTAAGATCGAAGGGAATACCGGCGCAGCTTGGATGAACATCGTAGTCAGCTTCGGGCGGAAGTCAGTGACGAGCATGGAGAAGTCGATGACACCCGAGCTACCAGCCGAAGAGGAACCATCTTCTGACAGCACCAACCAAAAACCTGGTAGAGAAGATTCTGAAGATTCTACAGAGTAGCAGGAACTCCACCTCTTAGTGTTCCTTGGTGGTGAAAAAATTATACCACCAAGAACACCAAGGAATCTTCTGAAATCCCTCACACAAGATTGATGAGACTAATCGCCTTTCCAGTTTTGATAGCTTGGACAACCCCGAACGTCATCGCCGCCGCACGAACGCCATCCCAGACTGTCGTCTCCGGCTCCGTTTCTGACCGCAACGCTCGTACGAACTCTCGGTTTTCCTCCACCATCCCAAGCTCTCGTTCATCTTGGATTGTCTCAAGATTTTCACCATCAAAGAATTCTCCTCGCTTCAATCGGTCGTGAAGGTGAACGCTCCGGCTTCCGTCGAGCATCTGATAGGAGAACTTCCCGAGGTGTGGTGTTTCACCGGCATCGGCTTGTGCGAGGGACGCAATCACCCCATTCCGAAACCGTATCGTAACAACGGCTGCATCAACAACCTTCGATCCGGGATGCGTTATCGCTCCCCCCTCTGCTTGAATCCGCTCCGGTTCCGATCCAGCAAAGTAGCAGAGTAAGTCCATCGCGTGCACTCCCTGCGATAGGACGTTCCCCCCACCCTTCACCGGATGCTGCGCCCAGAAATCGTCAGGCCAACGGCGGTCGGTGAGTTGGGCAATCAACAACAAGGGATTCGGCATAAACTCACGCGCGCGCCTGACCATCGGGTAGTATCGGAACTTGAAGGCAGTCATCATCGTGACTCCACTTTGCTCTACCGCTTCGGCAATCTGTAGACACTCCGGCATTGTGAGTGCAAGGGGCTTCTCCATCATGATATGCTTCCCCGCCTCACACGCCTGTATAGCGAAGGGAGTGTGGGAGTCGTGGTGTGTGCAGATATAGAGAGCATCGATTGCATCGTCTCGCAACATCACCTCAACATTATCGGTTGCGTAATTGCCACCGTAGCCATGTAACAGACGTTCTGCACGAGCCACGTCGAGATCACAGTAGGCGGCAACGGAAAGTCCTTCAACTTCTTTGATTGCGCGAAGGTGTTCCTCGGCAATTTCGCCACACCCAATAATACCGGCTTGGATAGACATTTGTTTAGAGATAGTAGATGGTTGTGATAGTGCGCGTTAGAGGTTAGCCTCTCCACTCTTCAAGGTGAGATTGAATGAAATCGCTGTCGGTTAATTCGGGATAGGCAGCAATTACTCGTTCTATCTCTTCTCGCTGCCCGGGTGAAAGAAGTTCGGACCGATCGAGCGTGTTGATGCTCTCAATTAACCCTTGTCTGTAGAGAACGTATTGGATGCCGGGAATGCACCCGGCGTAGTTGTGCTTCGCATCGAAAATTGCACTGTTCATCTCAGTCACGTGAAGCGCAGTTCGTAGAGCCTCTCTCGGAATAACTTCACCACTCTTCCACTCCCGCACCCTCTCCAACAACTCGACAGCTCGCTTTGTCCACACTGCCCAGTGTCCGAGAAGCCCTCCCACAAAGTTCAAGCTGATTCCCTCGGGTGATTGATATTCTGTCAGGAGATCGTAGATGATGGTGTCATCATTTCCTGTGTAGAGAGCAATCTCCTCGGCACGTCCTGATTCCACAACGCCACGCAGAACGTCGAGCGTTGCATATCTGTTGAAGGGGGCAACCTTGATTGCCATCACATTCCTAATTGCGCAGAACTCCCGCCAGAACGATCGTGAGAGTAGACGCCCCCCAACAGAAGGTTGAAGGTAGAATCCGAAGAGAGGTATTTCGGTGGCAACTGCTCGGGCATGAGCGATCAATTCTTCATCTGTTGCATCGGGAAGAGCCGCGAGGGAGAGAAGTCCGAGATGATAACCGAGGTCGCGAGCAAGTTTGGCTTCAGCAACTGCTTGTTGGGTATTCCCGAGAATTCCGGCAACGAGGATAGTCGATCTTCCGGTACGCTCATCTTCCTCTCGCACAGTCTCCGCCGCAAGCTCGAGAACCGGGTGGAGAAGATTGTGCTCACTGCTGCGAATCGCAAACTGTGTCGTGTGGACACCAACGGCAACACCTCCAACTCCGGCAGCGTGGTAGTAGCGGGTCAGAGCACGTTGGCTTCGCTCATCGAATGTGCGCTCAGCAGTAAGTGCCAACGGGTGTGCGGGAATTACAGTTCCAGATTGGAGGCACTCAGTTACCCAAGAGATGGGTTGTGGAAGGGACACGATCAGTCCTCCTCTTCAGGAACTACTGCTTTCAAAGTTCCGACTGGCTCAGCTTCATCACTCGATTCCCCAACGATCTCTGGCTCCTTATTCGGTGGCAGTTGAAGTTCATCGTTCCACTCTGGGAAGAGGATTGGAAGAAGAGCTTCTGTATTATCGGAGCTGTTGATAAAGGTCCACGTTGCGCCGGAATCTGAAGAGATTGCAATCATGTAGGACTCTATATTTACACGCATTTCCATCACGCTCATTGACATGAAAGTTGGAATTATGGCATGAAGTTGATCTCCTGCCACAACGTGAGGTGTTGGTTGGCCAACAGAGACAGAATCTATCTCGCCACCATCCTCCCATATCTGCTCCATCATCTCCTCTATGAAATCAATACCTGTCTTACCTGGTTCAGCAAACTCATTTAGTATTTGGAGCACCGGAGGGTAGGTGTAGGAACCGAGGGCTTCATAATCTCTCTCCAACATTGCCTGCATTATGGCTTCTGCCGCTGAGTGGATTGCATCGGAATAGTCCTGAGCTGAAAGGAGAATAGGAGAAGCAAAGAGAAGTACAACACCAATGGAAAGTCGGTAGAGCATAGTAAATACATTGATTGAGACTGAATCGACGCCTAAAAATAGAAAAAGATCGCCGGAAGTTCTCTCCCGGCGACCTGTTGATCTTTAAGGTTTTCTACCTACTACTCCACAACAATTCTCTGCACAGCAGTTTCCCCTTTGTCGGTGCGTAGGGCAACGAGATACGTCCCGCTCTGGACTCTCTTCAGGTAGAGCGACTCGCTATGTTTTCCTGATGTTCGGCTCTGCTCCCCTGCAATCTCTTGTAGAAAACGTCCCGACAGATCGTGAAGCGTTACGCTGACAACCCGATCTGCATCCAGCACATAGCTCAGTGTAAACTCACCATCTTCCTGCACTGGATTTGGCCAGATCAAACTCTTATGAATCGCCCCTGAGCTTGATCGACAGAACCCTAAAATAGTCTCACCAGCTACGCGGTTGCAGACTTCAGAACTTGGCAAGCCCTCCGCTTCAACCGAGGAAATGGCATCAAGCTCTCGCTGTAATTGTTCCCGGTATCGTTCTGGCAATGCCTTAACGAACTCGGGAGTAGGGACGTACCAAAGCACAACCTCAGCCCCACGATTTTGCTTGGCCTCTTCCACATATTCATCCGACTTCAGTTCAATCTGTACAGGAACAAGTCGGTTGAGTACCGTCAAGCTGGGCATGGCATTATCCTTCGCACTATCGTCCCACATGTAGAGTGCCCCTATTTCTTTTTGAAGATTTTCACGTACTTCTCCCAGCCTGTTTAGAACTGGAGCTTCTGTAGTAAAGACCATAGAAAGTCCGCTCTTCGATTTATCATTTTCCACATCAATCCAACGGTTGGAAAAGAGAACAGGCTTGTGAGGATATTCTTCTCTACCTATCGGAGGTATGGGTGCATAGTCGAGATTGAACGTGTCGAGAGTGAACTTGAATTGAACGGGCACGTAGAGCGAATCAGTGTTGTAGCCGAGAGAAGTAAGCGTATCGTTTATCCTCTTATCATCTATTTTGATCGATTGTTCCATTGTGAAGACAAAGCCAGTATCTCCTTCTCTAAATCCAATTGCCTCCAGCTCTTGCCTTGTCAGTTGAAGCATCTTAATTCCATCAATATCACGGGAACGATCGAACTGCCAGAGTGGACTGGAACCGGAAGATCGCTTGAAGGCCATGTGTCCTGGAAATATTCTCACAGGCCGAGCATATTCTGCCGTACCATAGTTGGGTGCATTTAGCACATACTGCACCAGAAGTGCAACATCTTCAGTCTGATACCGCTCAGGAAGTGCTTCAAAAAATTCACGTGTTGGAGAGTACCAGATATAGAGGTGCTGTTTTCTCTCACTGCCATCCTCCATCGTAGAAGTCCAAGGGATATGAATCGAGATAAGTCGCTTCAGTAGATCGGTCTTCAACGGCTCTCGTTTTTCAGGATAGCGATCCGTTACTCTACCAAGCTCATCCATCAATCCCTCTCTTTCCTCTGGACTAAGCCAATCAAGACTCCCTCCCCCGGTTCGCAGCAGTGACCTGTTTCGGTCTTCGTCCATTATGATAATGGCAATTGGTTCAAGTGGAAATCTCTCATCTATTGGACCATAAATAGAATCGTCAACAGTTGGATCGGCTCCAAGGGCAATCTGGGTTCGATAGTGAAAGCGTACACTGTCTCGGTCGAAAGAATATCCCAAGCTCTCAAATGCTGAGCGTTGCGTGGCTGGAATGTACTTAACGGCTTGCCTCTCCTCTCGCTCGATCTCCAGTCTTCCCTTGTACGAAATAATTCCGAGGCGGAGCAACTCCTCATGAGTCAAATCGCTTATGTGAAATCCTGGAACTGGTCTTGGAGTTAACTCCTCTTCTCCCTTAGGTATACTCTTCTCTCCCTTCTTCTGGCCATGCTTTGCCCCTCTTAGCGACGACATATCGTCTTGAATTTTCTTTGCCACACCTTTGAGTGATAGCTCTTCAGCCGATGGAACAGATGCTGAAGGAGCTTGCTCTGTGATAAGCTCAACATGATGTTGACCTCCTTGCATTGGGATGTCTCCCCCCGGCCAAGCTGACCAGAAAACAAACGTTCCAACAGCGATAAGGCCTCCTATAATTGCCATCATTCTCTTTCTCCCTGATTGCTGATTGTGGTTATCGAGCCGAAGAGTCTGCGAGGGAGAAGACTGGAGAAGTCTGGTGACTTCATCTGACTGAAGAAGAGATTGTGTCGGCTGGTACTTTTTCACCAATCCGATCATCTCATCAACATTTCGTTCTCTCTTTTTCATGGCTTCACTCCGATCGAATAGATTCCTGTCTCATCGACTTTAGAACCATCAGGGCGCGCTTCCCGACGATCTACAACTTCCGAACGCTCTCTATCCTCTACCCCCAACAGTACCGATAGCCTCTTGCGTCCTCGCGAGATTCGTACCTTCACTGCGGTCAAGGTTCCCCCTTGAATTTCTACGATCTCTTTCATCGGTACTCCCATAATCTCGAATAAGACAACTGCCTCCCGCTGCTTCTCCGGCAATTTCCCGAGTGCCCGATAGACGGCTCCGATGTCAGCGGCAACGTCTGGCATGAGTCCCGGATCAAATAGCTGTTCAATCTGCTCCTCACCTATCGACTCGGTTCGCTTTGCTACCCTCAAGTGCTGGCGGTGGACCCGCGTTGCAATCGTGAAGAGAAAGCTGAGGAAGGCAGCAGGAGTGCGGAGCGTCTCAAATCGCTCGTAGGCGATAAGCACCGTCTCGGCGACGACATCTCTTCCAGTCTCCCGGTCACCAGTTAGTGCAAGCACATACCGTTCAAGGCTCGCCTGCACTGGCTGAAACAGAGCTAAGAAGCGTTGCTGTTTTTCCTGTGATGAATTCATCGGGTTGTTTGAGATCAGCGATATGCTGCGTTCGGAAGGTAAGTGGAAGATGGAGATGAAAGGTTACATCGAGTTTATAGAGTGTGTAGAGTTGAGAGTTCATAGAGTGGTAGGCACAACTCTTTTAGGCTGTGCCGGGATAGGTAGAGATAGCAAAGTCTATAACGCCACAAATCGATGGGTCACAACCTTTGTGTTCCTTGGTGTTCTTGGTGGTGAAAAAATTATACCACCAAGAACACGAAGAATAGGCTATCCCCCCTCTTGTGCTGACCTGATAAGCTGCCCCATCAACCTTGCCCCGGCTCCGATGATTGGCCCTCCCTTCTGATCGGCACTGAGTGTGTTTAACTCTCCCTCTCCGAAGTGGAGACCTAAAGGTGTGAGGATGTTGATTCTGGCTGAGTTTTTTGGCGGAGGTGCTGGCCGCTCTCCTTCCCAAGGACCGATATATTCCATAATCGCCTGAGAGGTCTGAAGTAATTCATCGATATAGGAATCGACAACGGCGTTGGCTCCCTCCCACACGATTAGCTTTCCACTGTAGTTGAGGTAACGTGCCGAGTGGTCGGCATAGGCGGCGAGGATGTCAAGTCCTTCATTCAAGTGAACCTCCAGCACCACTCCATAGACTCGCGTTGCGCTCTCCGCCGGAGGTTGCACACCAAGTTCTCGCAGAGCGTGCCAGGCTTGCAATATCTGCCTCGACTCGAACTCCACAGAAAGTGCCACCCCCTTCAATGCCTCGACAGCTTCTTCTCTATTCCCTTCAGTCAAAGCCTCGTTTGCTCTCTCGAAACTTGCCCACGGTTCAACCTCCGCGGCAATGCCATCACGTGGTTTCCATTCTGCCAACGGCAGGTCGGCGAAGAGGAATTCTCGAATCGCGGAAAGATTTGGTTGAATGGTGTTAGACATAGTCTTTAAAGTTTATAGAAATCAGTTACCGCAACATACAGAGTTTGTGCATGCTTTCACCTACACTCTAACGGTCGTTCTCTATCAGGTTATACACCTTTCTAAACGCACAATACATTCTCATACTTCAATGATAAGATTAGGTCGAAAGCCAGTCCCCTCTTCATCTGGATAACCTTTTGGATTGCTGAGTACACGCGTTGAGCCGATATAATAATCGTTTGCTTTGTGGACATGACCGTGAATCCAGAGAGCAATATCAGATTCTTCGATGAAAGATTTCAACTCCGAAGCATAGGCTGAGGTGAGAAGGTCATTCTGAAAATGATCAGGGACAGATCGCATTGAAGGAGCGTGGTGAGTAACAACAACCTTCTTACCATTGTAGGCATCTTGAACCTCACTCATGAGCCAAGCAATTGAAGTACGATGTATCGCAGCAGTATCAACTGCACGCAACTTTCGGTAGGAAGGTGTTAACCGAATTCTTTGGTAATCAGACATTTTTTGGTTTGCCTCACCCATCGCAATGTGTGCACTGCCAAACAACTCGAAATTTGTCCAGAGTGTGGAGCAGAAGAACCTCACTCCCATGTAGGTGAAGGAGTCATTTTCCATGATCCGTACATTCGTCCCTTCAGTCTTCTCTTTCAACTGATCCAAGAGCTTCGGGTAGGCAGTCCCGTAATATTCGTGGTTCCCTAACACATACAACACAGGCTTTTGAGAGAAGACATTAACTGCCCACTCGACTCCCTTGTCTTTTACGTGAATGTCTCCAGCAAGAACTACAACATCAGCCTCTTCAGCACATAGCTTGAATGTTTCAACTCCCCTCTCTTCACGGTATGGTAAAGGCTTTTCAAATTCTATGTGGAGATCACTTAACACATATAACTTCATAGTAGTCGGTTGAGGCTACGCTTGGCATTCAGACACAATAGATAACTCTCGACAAAACTTGCGAGATTCTTCGGCAGCCCTCAGAATGACATCTTGGTCTTTGAAGATCATAGATTCGCTCATATGGTTATTCGTCAACTTCTAATGCGATATGCTTCACCCCTTTCTTCCAATACTTCCCGAATAGCTATTGCCCCTTTTTTAGTGAGATACCCCGTATTATATCGCTCAACAAGCTTGTCTGTGGAGACCTGTCGAAGCCGCTCCTTAGTCTCAGCAATCTTTTGGAAATGACGTTCTCTTTTACTCATAACTCCTCTATTTGCTAATCATAGCTTCGCCATTTATGGTTTGGCAAGCCTCACCCCTCAATCCGCACATCCGATCCTCGTTCTGCTGTTGCTGGAGTGACCATTAGCTTGCGTGGGATTCGTTCTTGCAAACTTTCCACGTGAGAGATAACGCCGATTGCGCGGTGAGAGTTGGCGCGCAGCCTGTCGAGCGCATCCATTACGGTGTCGAGCAACTCGGCGTCGAGTGTGCCGAAGCCTTCGTCGAGGAAGAAGAATTCGAGGGGAGTTCCGCGCAACTGCAACGATTCAGATAGGGCTAAGGCGAGAGAGAGGGAGACTAAAAAGGTCTCACCACCTGAGAGAGAACTTGTGGGACGCTCGATTCCACCATTGCCGAAATCGCGGACGATAAAGCCCTCGCTCCCCCGAACATCAACTTCTAAACGTCCGTTTGTTAGCTGGTGGAGTTGGGTGGAGGCTGTGCGGCAGATATGCCGAAGCTGTTCGTCGGCAAGGTAGTTGATAAAGGCGTTCCCCCTCAGGTGGTTGGAGAGTTGAGTGATTGCCGCCTGCTCTCTCTCCACACGTTCACTCTCGCGCTGAGCCTCCTTCCACTCCGCATTCTTTGTGCGGCAGGTCTCCAGCATCTTCTTTACCTCGCCAAAGGCTACCATGGCTCTATCGTGGGTTCGATTGGCTTCGGCAGCCTCTGTGCGAATCGCCTCGATCTCTTCAGCAGTTAACCTTCCCTCCCCAATCTTCTCCTTCAACTGGGTTAGCCGCTCATCATCTCTCCTGATCTCTTCCCCCAAACTCTCACTCTCCCGTCGCAGACTCTCCCGCTTTGCTTCTGGTAGTCGTGCATCCCTCCAGTCTTCTAAACTCTCAAACTTGGCCTCCCTCAATCGTCTCTCAAGCTCGGCAACTCCCACGGCTCTATTCTTCTCTTCCGTTTCAAACGAGCGTCGATACTCCTCGTACCGCGCCTGTACTCTAACAAGTCCTTCCTTCAATTCAGCATAGGTCTTCTCTACTTCCGCCGCAGCATTTCTTAGTCCCTCAAGTTTGCTCGCTCGACCCTCAAGTTCGGAAGTTGCCTGACCGACTGGAACTTGAACTCCAGATTTGGCAAGCTCATTCTCTCGCTTCTCCATCTGACTCTTCATCTCTCTCTCTTCTCGCTGAAGCTCACTCTCTATCTCCCTGATCTGCACAGCAAGTCCTTCCTCTTTTGCTTTCCCTTCGGATAGGATGCTCTGCGCTTTCGTAAGCCCTGCGTCGAGTGCAAGAAGCCGTTCTTCGAGTTGATCTTTCTCAGCTCTCTTTGCTGCGAGTTGATCGCCGATCTTCCCCCTCCACTTCACTAATACCTCACGTTCAGTTCCCCCCTTGTACTCAGATTCTATAGTCACCCTCTCCACCTCTTCCAGAATCCCGTTCAACTCTTCTTCAACTTCACCTCTCCGCTTCTTCAAACTTTGGAGAGATGAAGAAAACGTGGCCTCATCTCGCTCAAGTGCTTGTCGTGAGGTGATAGTCTCTTTCAAATGCTTTTCCGCAGCTGTGAGAGCTTCTCTGAGTGCCGTTAGGTCGGCGGCAGCTTGGTTGCTGTGGGGGTGAGGATGTTCTACCGAGCCGCAGAGAGGACAAGGTTCTCCCTCCACCAGCATGTGCGAAACTCCAGCTAACACATTCTCCTGCCGTCCCCTCTCGAGCCTCTGCTCTGCCTCATCTCGCTCCTTTTGATTTGCACTCTCCTCTTCACGTCGCTTCGCTAAAGCCTTTAGGTTCTCTTCCAGATTCACCTGAAGTTCGTTCTCTTCTTTGCGAAGAGCCTCCAATCGACTCTCACGTTCGTCTCGCGCTGTGGCGAGTGCTTCCAGCCGTTCCAATGCATAGGATTGAGTTGTCAGCTTGTCGATTTCTCCCTGCAATGCTTTCGGCTTTTCTTTCAGTGCTTCACGTTCCTTCCTGATCTTCTCCTCTTCTCCTGAAGCCTCTCCAATATCTCGAAGCAGAGTTTCCCGCTCCCGCTGAACAACCTCCAATCTTTTCTTCCGCTCCTTCAACGATTCTTCAATCTCGCCGATCCGAGCGTCAATATCTACTACTCCCTTCAACACCTCAAGCTGCCGTTCAAGCCGAGGGAGTTCGTTCTCTCTCCACTCCTCCGCCCTCTTTCTCCGCGCTTCGAGTCCTTCAAGATTCTTTCCTCCCCTCTCTTTCTCCGCTGCGATACGCTGTAGTTCTTCCCCCACATCTCTCCACCGCTTCTCTATACTCTCCACCTTCTCAACTACCCCCTCAAGCT
Organism: Kapaibacterium sp. (SeqCode); assembly: GCA_050248595.1. Lineage (GTDB taxonomy): Bacteria > Bacteroidota > Ignavibacteria > OLB7 > OLB7 > JAGWAZ01. The sequence goes on along the minus strand of JBFWSB010000014.1, from coordinate 975 downwards.
CAAGAGCACGCTCGGCATCTTGAAGGATTTTTTGAAGTTCTACGAGACGGGTTCTCCCTCTACCACGCTCTTCTTCTCCCGCAAGAAGTTTTTCTCGTTCGAGAATAAGTTGATAGAGTTCTTCTGATTGCTTCAACTGAGTTTGTACTTTGTCGAACTTTCCCTTGCTGCGGGAGAGTTCCTCCTCTGATACGGCAAACTCCTTCTCACTCTGGAGAAGAGCCTCATCGTTGTATTCACTCAGCAGCGTAAGACGTTCTTCAAATCCGGTACGGCTCTTCTCGACGGAGCGGCGCAATTCTGAGAGACGATTGTTGATGCGGTTCCCCAAGTCTTCCAGACCGAAGATGCGCTGGAGCATTGTACCACGATCTCCAGGTGTCATTTTGAGGAACTCAGCAAAAGCTCCCTGTGGTAGAACAACAGCTCGAGCAAAATCCTCTGCCTTGATTCCAATGATCTTGTTTAGCGTATCGTCCACTTCGGACGCTTTGTCAGCGAGCGGAAGTGGGGGATCATCCGATTCGCGGATTAGTCGAGCGTCCGATTTCATGCCAGACTTCCGAACCTTGTACGACCGCTCTACTAAATACCTTTCACGAACTCCGTTCTGTTCAATCTCAAAACGGAAGGCGACGGCACAATCTGTACTTGAAGAGTTAATCGCACTTGCAATAGATCGTCCCTTCGTCCGCTCCACCTTCCCGAAAAGTGCGAGGGTCATCCCATCAAGTATGGTCGACTTGCCACTACCGGTCTGCCCGAAAATGCCGAAGAGGTTATCTCGCAACAATGGCTCGAAGTCGATCACCCGACGTTCGCGGAACGACTGAAGTCCAGATATTTCTAAAGAGATTGGTCGCATTACCTACCCTTGGTGTTCTAGGTGGTGTAATCCTTCATGGCTACCACAAAGTGAGTATTCTCTTTCGTTCTTCCTCCAGAGCCATCCCCGCAGGTGGTGGAGTACTCCGA
>JBFWSB010000013.1:0-28296 GCA_050248595.1 Kapaibacterium sp. (SeqCode) | reverse complement strand
GATTGCGGATTTAGGATTGAGATGATTTTGCAAAGCGTAGGGCTTGACATCAGGTTCAAACCAGCACATCTTCCTCATTCCTCATTCCTCATTCCCCTCAACCCACCCCTTCCCCAATTCCCTGCAAAAACGTTTGAAGGTTTACGGAAGAATCCAGTTCAAGCTTCTTCCGCATTCGTTGTCGATATTTGTCGATACTTCTCGGTTCGGCAGTTAGAATCTGAGCAATTTCCTTTGTTGAGAGTCCAATCCGAATCAGTGCGCAGACTTTTAATTCTGTCGGGGTCAGTTTCGGGAATCGGCTGGCGAGTGTTTGTAAGTAGTCGCCGTGAACATCTCTGAACTGTTGCTCAAATGTGTTCCACGATTCTTCGGTTCCGATAATGCTGTCAATCTCTCCCGAGAGGTTGCGAAGTTCTCCGCTGATATTTGTGGGAGAGGTTCCGGCGAGAAGTTTTAAACGCCTGAGAACTTGCCGGAGGAAATCGTTCTTTTGGGAGAGAAACATCGCTGTGGAGATTAGTTCTTTGCGACGGTGTTCAATTTCTCCCTCAAGTTGTCGGTTCTTCAGTCGAAGGATTTCACTCTCCTTCTGTGCAAGTTCTTGCTCGGCTCGGGCACGATCAACCTCGTAGGTCACCATAAGACTCTTCAGGCGGTGGTCGGAGTCGTCTCGAAAAATCTCTCTCTCGATTTCTCGCTGTCGGTGAAGGTGGAGAAGTGCCTTGTTTGCATCTCCTCCCTTCTGATATGCTCCCGAAAGGAGTCCGTGAAGTGTTGCCTGAAGATGTTTTCGTTCTGTCTGCTCGGCAAATTTTAGCACGCTGTTGAACGTGTTAATCCCCATTTGCAGGTGGCCGACCTCAAGCTGAACCTCTCCAATTCCCGCGCAAAGTTCTCCCCAATCTTGCTTCCCCTGAAGCTCTTGCACGTAGAGTCGAGCTTTCGAGAGGAGGGTTTCGGTTCGTGCTGGATTATTCTCCCCTACAGAAATTCTTGCCAGATTTGTGAGAGCGTGAGCAAGCAGTCGTGGATCGTCAATTTCCTCCCCAATAGCCTTTACACGTTCAAAAATAGTGCGAGCTTCTTCTACACTTTGCAGCTTCAGGGTCACCGCTCCAAGGTTCAGGAGTGTGTTTGCCACTTCGCGAGGGTTTCCAAGTTCTTCCTTGATTTTCAGGCTTTGCTGGAAGTGCCGTATCGCATCCTGATATTGTCCAGTCTGTTGGTAGAGATCGCCGATATTGTTCAGCCCCATTCCCTCGCTTTGCCTATCGCCGATGCTTTGGGAAATTGCAATGCTTGCGGCATAGGCCTTAATGCTCTCGGCATAATCACCAAGGATTCTATAGAAACGGCCAATTTCGATTTGAACGGAGGCAACGCCCGGCTTGTCGTCGCACTGGGTGAAGAGTTCCAAGCTCTCACGCAGGTTCTTCAATCCTTCTGGATATTCTAAACATTCGATGCGGGCGCGGCCTAAGTTGTGGAGTGCCCGGGCGATTCCCCGCTCGTTGCCATCCTTACGGCTGAGAGCAAGACTCTCTTCTAAGAGTTGGCGAGCCTCTGGGTAGCGTTGCCAGTGGAGGAGGAGGTTGCCAAGATTGTTCTTGACAAGCTGAAGGTGTTGGTTACTATCGAGCGTAACGGCTCGTTTGTGGCTCTCTTGAAATCGGGCGAAGGCTTCTTCGTATTCACCTACCATCCAGTAGGTATTTCCGATGTTGGTGTTCACCACCATTGCCCGGTGGTGGTTTCCCGTTCGTTCAAGTAGATGGATCGCCTCTTCAAGGGCTGCGATTCCCTCAGCATATCTTCCGGAGCGAGCATAGCATTCTCCTATAAGGTCAAGTGCTTCCCCTTCCATCACGATATTTTCCTGCGCACGAGCAATCTGCAAGCCCTCCTCGGCATAGGAAGTTGCCCGGCGAATATCTACTGGAATCAGGCGGACTACGATCTCACACAGCAAGCGAAACCGCTCGGCGTCGGTTGAAGTAGTAGAGAGTTTTTCCTGAAGATCATCCAACTGGTTTTGCATGGACGAAATCGTAAAGGAGATTGAAGAAGAAAAAAAGTATGAAGAAGTCAGAGAGGAGACAAGCAAAAAGAGAATGTCGAGCACTTTGAGGGGAGTCGCACATACTGTCGTAGAGGAACTCGTTCTAATCGAGTATTTTCAAACTTATCAGGTAAGCAGAGTACTACTGAGGAAGAAAAATTCATGGGATACCCAGCACCGAAAACGATAACGAAATCTCCTGACGGAGCACTCCGGCTGATTTGGGGAGATGGAACAACGTCTGATTTACCATTGCAATTTCTCCGCAAGGAGTGTCCATGTGCCCACTGCAAGGGGGAGACGATTCTCGGCAAGCACTATGCCCCGTTGACGCTCCCGACATTTGTAGAGGGTATGAATGAACTTGCCGGTGTAGAGCCGGTTGGCAGCTATGCAATCCAGATTTCTTGGAAAGATGGGCACAAGACGGGAATCTATACATGGGAATACTTGCTCTTGCTCAGCAGAAAAACAGAAGAAGGGGGAGAGGAGGGAATGAAAAATTCAAAGTGAAAAATTCAAAAAAGGAGAAGAGAAAGGTAATGTGAAATTCGTTTTTTGAATTTGAAATTTTGCCTTTTGAATTCTCCATCGTATGTTCGTTTTCTTTCCTCGGGAAGAAATTGCAGGAGTGGCGGAATTGGCAGACGCGCTGGACTCAAAATCCAGTGAGGCTTAAACCTCGTGTGGGTTCGACTCCCACCTTCTGCACAAGAGAGATTGAGGATTGAGAGGGAGGGGAGTAAAAGATCACAGGCGATTCGTCTTTTGCGGATCGCCTTTTGTTCGCTACAACTCGTCATAGCAACAGACTTGCCGGGACGGACTCTATCCCGTATCTTTATTGCTCTTTTGGATAATCAAACGCTCTATACAGGGTATTTCTCATGGCTAAACAGCAATCATTCGTTGACAAGGTAAATAAGCGTGGAGCGGGATCGGACTTGATTCCGGTGAAGGTGATCATTGCGAGCAAGACCGACAAGGGATCGTATCGCTTCAATGAGAAGTTCATCAAGGTCAAGGATTTGAGTGAAGTTGAAAAGGTTGTCAAGGGAGAATAGGTTCCTTAGGACGTTGAGTTTGCATTGTTAGCCCGAACGGGTTGGCATCAATCCACTGAGATGAACCGTTAACAGCAGGAGAACAGCATGAAAGCAGATATCCATCCAAAATATGAATTGGCGACGGTAACGTGTGTGTGCGGCAACAGCTTCACAATACACTCAACGGTTGGTGACATCAAATTGGAGATTTGCTCCGAGTGCCATCCGTTTTTCACTGGTCGCCAAAAGGTTATCGACACCGCAGGTCGTATTGACAAATTCAACCAGCGTTTCGCGAAATCGAAGTCGATCAAGGCAGCGAAGAATCAGCCGAAGGCTGATGAGGACGGCGGCGACGAGGCGGCAGCCTAAGGCAGAGAACTATCACTATCAAACGTTAAATCTTGAAGTAACGTGGCACGCAACAACTATCGCAACCGCAACGAGGAAAACGACGGACTGTTTCGTCCGAAGCAGCGCGATACGCGCCGTCGTAAAAAGCGCAATCCAATTAAGGGGATTGAGTATATCGACTACACAAACATCAAGCTCTTGCAGCGCTTCCTGAACGATCAGGGGAAAATTCTTCCGCGCCGGATTACTGGTGTAAACGCTAAGCAACAGCGGTCAATTACTCAAGCCGTGAAGTATGCGCGACACCTTGCACTCCTTCCGTTCGTAGCGGAAGATATGCGGTAGGTATATGTGCCTCTCCGTAGAGAGTTATACGTAATTTTTAAGAAGAGCCGGAGCATTTTTGGTGTTCCGGCTCTTCTTGTTACTATCTTCGCAGTTTAGTTTTGCTATGCTAACAATTCACACGACATTCTTTTCTTGTAATTCAGGAGGTATTCTCAATATGAAGGTTATGCGTAACACAGCACTTCTCCTTATGCTCCTCTGCGGAGCTGGACTTTCAGCAGCTCAGGGAGAGACAAATATCGGTGTTATTGATTCAGAGCAGATTATCCAGGCGATGCCGGAGTATACTCAGGGTGAACAGAAGTTGACAGCTCTGACGAAGGCCTATCAAGACACGCTCAACGCGATGAATGGGGGCTTGCAGAGAGATTTGAAAGCATACCAGGAAAATCTGGGCACAATGACGGCTGACGTAAAGGCAAAGACTGAAGAGCGGTTGAGAAATATCCAGCAGCAGATGCAGCAGTATCAGCAGGCGAAAGAGCAGGAGATTCAACAGCGGCGGGCTGCACTGCTTGCACCAATTCGCGAGAAGATATTGGCTGCGGTTAACGCTGTTGCAACCGAGATGAAGCTTGATGCGATTGTGGACAAGAAGACGGGAGGGATGGTCTTCGTGAGCAAGAGAATCGACATCACTTTCAAGGTGTTGGATAAGATTCAGCGGGGATAGGGAGTAGAGTAGATAGCGGATAAAAGATAGCAGTAAGCAGAGGAGAGAATCTCTTTCTGCTTACTGCTTTTTCTTTGTCTTCTCTCTCGAAGAGAAAAGAACAAGTTGTGGAGAGCTTTTCAAGCTATGTATATATGCGGCAAAGGAAAAAGCGAAACTACAAGTCACTTTGAGACCTCGCTTTCGGCTGGCTGCGATGTCTCGTTCATTCTGCCCCCTCGGGGCGAGGGAATTTCTAACGCTGGTTTCCGGGGACTTTGTCCCCGGCCACATATCGGTAGCCCCTTCGGGGCAGTCGGAGTAATCGACTTCGGTACGAGAGGATCTTCAACGCTTCATATTGCGGGGATTCTCATTCCCGGCCACACAACGGTAGCTCCCCGGGGCAGTTGGAGTAATCGACACTCTTCGATGTAGTACTAACGCTGAATCTCTCTCTGCTTGAACGTTCGCAATCTTCACGTAAGAAGCCAACTGCGATCGAGCTGCTCCCGCAGGGAGCTTTGCTGCGTGGCCGTGGGGCAAGCCGTACGGCTGCACCCCACGGGAAGGGTTCACTTTTTAAATCTTCCGCCCTGAAGGGGCGGCTGAGCCGGATGTGCTAATATCTCCGCTCGTTCATTCTGCCCCTCCGGGGCGTAAGAAGTTTTTGTGCCTCATTTTCCGGGGATTGTCATCCCCGGCCACATATCGGTAGCCCCTCCGGGGCAGTCGGAGTAATCGACTTCAGTACGAGATGATGTTCAACGCTTCATATTCCGGAGATTCTCATTCCCGGCCACACAACGGTAGCCCCTCCGGGGCAGTCGGAGTAATCGACTTCGGTACGAGAGGATGTTCTATGCTTCATATTCTGGAGATTGTCATCCCCGGCCACAGAACGGTAGCCTCATCTGGGCAGTCGGAGTAATCGACACTCTTCGATGTAGTACTAACGCTGAATCTCTCTCTGCTTGAACGTTCGCAATCTTCACGTAAGAAGCCAATAGTGATCGAGCCGCTCCCGTAGGGAGCACTGCTGTGTGGCCGTGGGGCAAGCCGTACGGCTGCACCCCACGGAAAGCGTTCACTTTTTAAATCTTCCGCCCAGAAGGGGCGGCTGAGCCGGATGTGCTAATATCTCCGCTCGTTCATTCTGCCCCTTCGGGGCGTGAGAAGTTTTTGTGCCTCATTTTCCGGGGATTGTCATCCCCGGCCACATATCGGTAGCCCCTTCGGGGCAGTCGGAGTAATCGACTTCGGTACGAGAGGATGTTCTATGCTTCATATTCTGGAGATTGTCATCCCCGGCCACACAACGGTAGCTCCCCGGAGCAGTTGGAGTAATCGACACTCTTCGATGTAGTACTAACGCTGAAGTTCTCTCTGCTTGAACGTTCGCAATCTTCACGTAAGAAGCCAATAGTGATCGAGCCGCTCCCGTAGGGAGCACTGCTGTGTGGCCGTGGGGCAAGCCGTACGGCTGCACCCCACGGAAAGGGTTCACTTTTTAAATCTTCCGCCCTGAAGGGGCGGCTGAGCCGGATGTGCTGACATTTCCGTTCGTTCATTCTGCCCCTTCGGGGCAGTCTGTCTATTCGCGTTGATCCTTGGAAGTTGTCTTCGGTGATCGGTGCTCAAGAGATTAGCCCACTCCTCGTTGGTCATCTCAACCCTATCATCCTTCTCACAATCCTATTGTTCGTAAGTATGCCTCACGCCCTCACACACACGCCTCATCTCACGCAATGTCTCCGCTGGATTATCTGTTCCGAAGACCCCCGAGCCGCTGACGATTACATCGACGCCCGACTCGAATGCCTGCGCTACGTTATCCAGTTTGATGCCGCCATCTGCTTCAATCAGACAGTCTGGATTCCCTGCATCGTTCAACATCTGTCGCAAAATGCTTGCCCGTCGGTAAAGAGTTGGGATAAAACTCTGCCCACCAAAGCCAGGCTCTACGGACATTAACAGAACCAAGTCGACGTAGGGGAGGATCTCTTCCAGCACTGAGAGTGGAGTAGCAGGGTTGAGCGTTACCCCCGGCTTACAGCCAAGCTCACGAATTGTCTGCACTGTCCGGTATAAGTGGAGAGCCGCCTCCACGTGAACCGTGATAATCGATGCACCAGCCTTCGCAAAGGGAGCCAAGTAGCTGTCGGGATCGGAGATCATTAAGTGGCAGTCGAGTGGAAGATCGGTGACTCTCTTCAGCGACTCTACAACAAGTGGTCCGATGCTGATGTTCGGGACAAAATGCCCATCCATCACATCGACGTGCAACATGTCGGCTCCACCATCTTCCATTACCTTCACCTCTTCTGCAAGTCGCGTGAAGTCAGCAGAGAGAAGCGAAGGGGAGAGGAGGACGTGTCGGTCAGGTCTATTCATTAAAGTCTGGATTGTTATTGTCGAGTTTTTCGTTGATAGATAGTTGATAGTAGATCGTGGTTGCTATTTGGCTCTTTTTGTTGTCGTGATAGTTCCTGTTGAGGTATGCGTTGAGCACAGGGCTAAGTTGATGCAGTATGTCTTGCAACTATCCACAAACAACTATCATCTATGATCTACTTCCCATTCTTCACTTCCATCGAAATCAAGGCTGCATCTTCCGTTGTGAGAATTGGCACTCCGTAGCGGAGTTTTTCCGATAGCTCTTCCAGCCGTTCCTTCACCAGAGCGTTGATAGAGCCTTCCGTCCAGTTCCCATCGCTATCCTCTACACCGGCAGCAATTCCTGTGAGAATTTCAATCCCTTGATCGATTGTCGAGACAGCATAGATGTGGAACTTCCCTTTCTCTACGGCGGCAACTACATCTTCTCGCAGCATGAGTTCCGGGACGTTTTGTATGGGGATGAGCACTCCTTGCGTTCCGGTTAGGCCACGGCGGCAACAGACATCGAAGAAACCTTCGATCTTCTCCTTCACTCCGCCAATAGGTTGAATCTCCCCCCACTGGTTCACCGAGCCAGTGACCGCAAAATCCTGTCGGATAGGAACGCGACTGAGAGCAGAGAGGAGTGCGTAGACTTCTGTAGAGGATGCCGAGTCGCCGTCGACGCCACCGTAGGATTGTTCGAAGACGATAGAGGCGGAGAAGGAGAGAGGACGATTCTGCGCGAACCGATGTCGGAAAAATCCTGTCAGGATCAGTGCCCCCTTGTTGTAGATGCTCCCACTCAGGTTCGCCTCACGGTCGATGTTCACAATGCCGGAGCGGCCAACCGAAACTGTAGCGGTGATGCGAGTTGGCTTTCCAAAAGAGACCTGACCGAGGTCGTAGACGGCAAGTCCGTTAATCTGTCCAACACGGCTTCCAACAGTGGCAATCATCAACGTCCCATCGTCGATCTGCTCGGTAATCTTCTCCTTCCACATCGAGTTCCGTTCAATCATCGCCCTGATTGCCTTATCAACGTGGCGACGACTAACGACGTGGTTCCCCTTCTTCACTCCCCAATACGATGCCTCTCGAAGGATGTCGGCAATGTCACTGAAGCGGAGTGAAATTTTTCCAGATCCTCCGGCACGCTCTACAGCATATTCGGTGATTGCGGCCACCCCTTCAACGTCAAACGGGAGTAGCTGCTCCTCCTTCGTTAGCTTTTTGATGAAGTGGGCGTACTCTGTTAGCACACCATCTGTCCGCTCAATTTCGTAGTCGAACTGTGCGTTGATCTTAAAGATTTTTCGGAAGTCCTCCTCAGCGTGAAAGAGTGCTTGATATAGTTCGGATGGTCCGATCATAATCACCTTCACGTTCAGGCGAATTTCTTCCGGCTTCATGCCGCTGGTAGACTGCATTCCGCCATATTGGAAAAGATTTTCGAGGGGTTGAATCTGAATTTTTCGGTGGAGAAGAACGCGCTTCATCATGTTCCAAACACCTGGTTCGGTCAGTGCCTCCACTGCGTTGATAATCAGGTAGCCGCCGTCAGCCTGGAGAACCGATCCCCCTTTAATCGAGGAGAAGTCGCTCACCCATCTATCCTGCGGGTCTCTCGTGCGCTCGATTGTTCCAAAGAGGTTCGTGAAGCTCGGACTGCGCTCGATAATCACAGGGCGTCTATCTGTGTCGGTATTGTCGAGCAGAATGTTGATGTCGTAGACGTGGAATGGATCTTCGATCTGAATCTCTTCTTCTGCCTCCTCTTCTCGTTCTTCTCCAGCTTCTCGTTGAGGTTTGAAGAGGTCGAGGTTCTCCAGAATATCGTTCCGAACATCCCGGAGGAATTTCTTAACCGAGTCGTGGGTGTAGTTTGAAATGATCTCCTCCAACGTTGCCGAAACTAACATCGTAGCGGCACTCCGTTCGTAGTCAACCATTTGCCGACGATATTCCCCAGCCAGTTGCCGTCCCCTCTTCATCAGTTCGTAGAGATCATCTTGTAAGTCTTCAACCTCTTGGTTGATCTTCCTCGCCTCATCCACCGTTATCTTCTCATCTCGGATTAAGGCATCCAGGTCATCCACTCCATACGGTGTGCCGTTAATCATCGGAAGGAGTTCCGGCTGCATCACGTTCGGCCCGGTCTGCCGCTGCCCTAAAATAAAGCCACGTGGTTTGATCTTCTCCTCGAACTCCCCCACCATATGCCGCTCCTTTTCCTGAAACCGCTCTACAATGCGGGCGCGTCCCTTGCGGAACTTCTCATCTTCGAACATTGCTGGAATGCGTGAGCGGAGGAAGGAGATTGCATCTTTTACGTCAGCACGCAACGAACGCATTTTCCCTTTCGGGAGACGGAGAACACATGGGCGATCTGGGTCAGCAAAGTTGTTGACAAAGCCAATGTCGTAGAGGTCCATCTCAGCGGTCTGCATCCCCTCTAAGATATTCTTGATTGTCGTCAACCGTCCAGTACCGGCCAGACCGTTTACGAAGATGTTGTAGCCGGGGGAGTGAATCTCGGCTCCGATTTCCATCGCCTTGAGTGCGCGCTGTTGCCCAATGATTCCGTGAAGTTCCTCCAGATCATCAGTTGTCTCAAAACTGAAAATCGTGGCGTCTACCCGCCAACGGAGAGCTGATGAGGGGAGAGGAGTATGGTTGGGAGCCGGGAGCATATCTGGTGTTGTGTCGGGCATAAGTCTACTATCGTTCTATCAATTGATATTCAGTTCCACTTCTGCTACGCAAGTACGAAAGATACGGAGGATGGGGGAGAGTGGAGATGCCGCTTCTTTCAGGAAACAACGTAAGAGTGAGGGAACTCAGTATGCCAGATTCAACGTCGGGGGTTGTCACCCTTATTTGAAGTTGTGCGGAATTGGTTCTCTCCTTCACGAGAGGCATCCTTCTACAATTCGTTGTTTCCCGGACTCTCCGAATCGGCTACATTTGGTCTTTGCCCTCATCTGTGGGGGCTGGTTTGTTCAATGTCAGTAAACGGATTCTTCTATGGCGGCTTCATCGGTTGCACTCGACAAAATTGTCTCGCTCGCAAAGCGACGCGGGTTCGTCTTTCAATCGTCCGACATTTATGGCGGACTGAATGGTTGCTGGGATTACGGTCCGCTCGGGGTGGAGCTACTGCGGAACGTGAAGGAGGCGTGGTGGCGGGAGATGACTTACCGGGATGATATTGAGGGAATCGATGCTTCGATCTTGATGCACCCCCGCGTCTGGGAGGCATCTGGCCACATCGGCTCGTTTGCCGACCCGATGATCGACAACAAGACGAGCAAGAAGCGCTACCGTGCCGATCACTTGATTGAGGATGAGATCGACCGACTCCGGAGCAAGGAGAAAGGGGATGAGGCCGACGCGCTTCAAGAACGGCTGGACAAAGCAGTTGCCCCCGATGATTTCTATCAGATTATCGTCGACAGCGGCATCAAAGATCCTGCGGGGGGAACCAACGACTGGACAGAAGTTCGTCAGTTCAACTTGATGTTCAAAACCTTTATCGGTCCGGTAGAAGACTCTTCGGCAGTTGTCTACCTTCGCCCTGAGACGGCGCAGGGAATCTTCGTCAACTTCAACAACGTCAATCAATCTTCACGGCAGAAGGTTCCGTTTGGCATCGCGCAGATTGGTAAGGCATTCCGGAACGAGATCAACACGAAGAACTTCCTCTTCCGTACTCGCGAGTTCGAGCAGATGGAGATGCAGTGGTTCGTGAAGCCGGGTGACGACGACAAGTGGTACGACTACTGGCTCGAGAAGCGGCAGAACTGGTTCCAAGAGTTTGGTATCTCACCAGATAAGCTCCGCGTGAAGCCCCACGCCGAAGACAAACTTGCCCACTACGCGAAGGCTGCCGTCGACATTGAGTATCTCTTCCCGTTCGGTTGGGGTGAGGTTGAGGGGGTTCACAACAGAACCGATTTTGATCTGAGGCAGCACGCAGAATTTTCTGGAAAGAAGATTGAGTATTTCGATCAAGGTGAGAACATCCGATATACGCCATACGTGATCGAGACATCAATTGGAGCCTCTCGCTCAACAATGATGTTTTTAGTAGATGCCTACGACGAAGATGAGATCGGTGGTGAGAAACGTGACGTTCTCCGCTTCCACCCGAAGCTGGCTCCCTATAAGGTTGCGATCTTCCCACTCATCAAGAAGGAGGGAATGCCAGAGTTCGCCCAGAAGCTCCACCAAGATGTACAGAAGCAGTACAAGTCATTCTACGACGAGTCGGGAGCAATCGGTCGCCGCTACCGACGGCAGGATGAGGCCGGAACGCCTTACTGCGTAACGATTGACGGACAAACACTCGAAGATGGCACTATCACCGTCCGTGACCGCGATACCACCGAGCAGATTCGTATTCAGGCAGAGAGTCTTGCGGGATGGCTGGGAGAGCGAGTGTAGATTTTCGTGACCTTGGTGTTCTTTGTGGTAAAATTCAATTCACTGCAATGAGCACCAAGAGTTCACCAAGGTTGAGGCTATCAACGGAGTGGAAACGAGTAGAGGTCATACCCTCCACAACCACCATCTCGGTTTGAAGAGAGGTAAAGTCTTCCCCCGGTAATGAAGGGGGTAATCTCTCCGGCGGCGGAGTTGTAGGGAGGGGGGAGAGCTTCGCGCCTCTCACTTCTTGCGCGAAGGACGAAGATGTCCAAGCTGTCCCGAGTTGTCGACGCGGCAAAGTAGAAGTCGCCGGTTTTGCTGTCGAGGAAAGGAGAGAGTTCATCTCCCGATGTATTGATGGGTGCTCCAGCATTTTGTGGTTTTCCCCAGAGTCCACTCTCATTCCGCTCCACAAACCAAATATCTGTTCCGCCAAAACCTCCCGGACGATCCGACGCAAAGTAGAGACGAGCACCATCTGCGGTAGCAAAGGGATGGCCATCCCAACCCTTACTGTTGATACCTAATCCCGGACTGACCGGTTCTTGATCTCCTGTTGGGACCATGAAGATGTCGCACCCACTCCCCCCCTCTTCGTAATCGCAACCGGCGATGTAGGCTAAGGCGTTCAGCAAGTTCGGAGTAGGGGGGAAGGTAACGGTTGCTACGTCGGTTCGACTCCCCTGCCTCAACAGTAGCTCGTAGCGACTTGCGGTATCCCACTCAAGCCCGAGGCGCATTGAAAGGTAGAGTTGCGCCTGATGGTTCGGACTAAGTGCTTCGCGCAACCCCGTCTTTTCTGGATCAACTCGATTTGTCGTGAAGATCAGTGTGGCGCTATCTCGCAATACCGGAGCGTACTCATTTCTCGAGGAGTTGATGTTTACCCCCATATTCCCCAAGGCTGTTGGCGAGGGGGGTAAGTGGGCAAAGCAACCACTCACCAGAGCTGAAGCTATGGTGAGTGAACTTGCCATTACTACGTGAACGAGGAAAACGCCCAAGTGGCTTTGGATGTTTTGCCAACTCCTATAGGACATATTGGCTACGCTCAATGTCGTCGAATATTCCGCTAAGCCGTTCTTTTACCATTGCGCGCGTAACTACGATCTTCTTCTCCGGCACATTGTCTGGAGCGTCGAATAGAAGCTCGTCCAGAAGTGTTGTCAGAACTGTCTGAAGGCGACGTGCGCCAATATCTTCAATCTCGTGGTTCAAGTCGGCAGCTACGTCGGCAATCTCCTGAATACCGTCGTCGTTGAAGCTCAACTCTACCCCTTCAGTTGCTAAGAGTGCCGCGTATTGTTTCACCAACGCATTCTCTGGCATCGTTAGAATCTGGGCGAAGTCCTCGGCAGTGAGTGAGTTCAATTCCACCCGAATAGGAAAGCGACCTTGAAGCTCCGGCAGCAAATCACTCGGCTTCGAGATGTGGAAGGCTCCAGATGCAACGAAGAGGATATGGTCGGTACGGATTGGACCATACTTTGTGTTCACGGTGCTCCCCTCGACAATCGGGAGAAGATCGCGCTGCACACCTTCGCGTGAAACCTCAGGTCCAGAGCCACCACCGACGATAGCCACCTTGTCGATCTCGTCCAAGAAGACGATGCCGTTGTTCTCCACGCGGTTGACAGCCTCACGCACTACCGACTCGTTGTCGATCATCTGCGTTGTTTCCTCGTGTAGGATAAGGCGGCGAGCCTCTGAAATTGGGATTGTCCGCCGAGCTGTCTGTTTCGGCATCATCGATCCCATCAGTTCGCTTAGCTGACTCCCCATCTCGTCTCCAGCTAAGGAGGAGAACATTGCCCCCATCTGTGAACTGCGAGAGTCATCTACCACATCCATCTCTACGTTCGTGCTTTCCATCGTGCCACTTTGGAGTTTTGCTCGCATCTCCTCACGTCGCCGTTGATATTCCTCCTCAGTCTCACCTAAGGTTGCCGACGTTTGTGGCGGAGCAGTCATTCCCGGCATCATAAATGGGAAGTTGATTGCCGGCCCGGAAGTAGAGCGGGGAACCAGAAGGTCGAGCAGACGATCTTCAACTCTCGCCTCTGCTCGTTCCTGAAGAAGTTCAGCCTGCTCGGCTCGAACCATTGCGATGCCGATCTCTGCCAAGTCACGGATAATTGACTCAACATCTCGCCCCACGTAGCCAACCTCTGTAAACTTTGTTGCCTCCACTTTCAGGAAGGGGGCATCGGCCAGCTTCGCAAGTCGTCGGGCGATTTCGGTTTTCCCGACGCCAGTTGGACCAATCAGGATAATGTTTGCCGGCATGATCTCCTCTTCCATCGTTCCACCAACTTGGCGGCGACGCCAGCGGTTTCGCAAGGCAATGGCCACTGCCCGCTTTGCCCCATGTTGGCCGACGACGTACTTGTCAAGTTCACGCACGATTTGCATCGGTGTCAGCGAACTGGTTTGTGAAGCTGTTGTTTGATCGTTTATCGTTGTCATTATAACGTTCGTTTAGAATAAAGTTCAGTGATTACGCTGAAGGTTGTTGAATAGAGTTGTTCAAAACATATCAGAGCACAATATGATGTGTGCCGTCGATGAGTGCAAGGAAAGAAGTGGTCAGAGTCGGCAACAATCTGAAAGCGTGCGAGGTTGGCAGGGTTCTCGTCGGTTGAAAATTGGTGCGCACTGAGGATGGCAATCGAAGAATCACCTACAGTTCTCTGCGGAGCCTCGCAACAGGAATCTGCAATTGCTCCCGATACTTTGCTACAGTGCGGCGGGCAATGTTGTATCCCATCTCCTTCATCTGCTCACCAATTGCCTCATCCGATAGAGGTTTGCTCTTATCTTCGTGGTCGATCAACTCCTTGATTTTTCCCTTCACAACTTTGTTGGAAACCTCTTCACCCCAAGCTGTCTCCAGTGCTTCCGAGAAGAAGTAGCGGAGTTCAAACACGCCGTAGTCAGTCTGCACATACTTCCCATTCACAACACGACAGATTGTTGAAATGTCCATGCCGATCCGTTCGGCTACATCGCGGTAGATCATCGGCTTCAGGTGATCTTGTCCGTGCCGGAAAAAGTCAGTCTGCAACTCGAGGATTGCGCGCATTACTTTCATCATCGTCTGCTGCCGCTGGTGAATCGAGGCAATGAACCACTTTGCCGACTCCATCTTCTGCCGGAGGAACTTGCGCGTGTTGTTATCGACGCCGTTCACTTTCCGTTTCCCCCGCTGGAGCATCTCTTGGTATCCCTGGTTGATCCGAAGGGCGGGAATAAATGAATCATTGCCAGAGATCACGAATGAATCTCCATCACGCTCTACAACAAAGTCGGGCGTAAGGTAGTTGCCACCGATAATCGAGGAATATCCTTCCCCCGGCTTTGGGTTGAGTGATGTGATAATATCAACAGCGTCGCGCAGGTCCTCTTCGGAACATTCAAGGCGACGACAGATTTTCTCGAAATGCTTCATCGTGAACTCTCGGTAGGTCTCCGCAAGTACGCGATAGGCAAGGTTGTGAGCCGGAGAATTGTCTTCGCTCACCTCAAGTTGAATCATCAGGCATTCCCGCAGGTCGCGTGCTCCCATGCCGGGAGGATCGAGGCGCTGGATAGTGTGGAGAATTCTCTCCCCATCCTCTAACGTGAACAACCCTGCTTCTATCGATGAATATCCATTCTGTGCCTCTCTTGCGAGGTTTGCGTTAACGTTGGTTGGCGCAGAGACGTGTTCAGGTGCTTGCAACGTTCCCCGCTCAAGGATGCGGGCAAGTTCTTCGATTGGAAGACTGGCCATCTCCTCAAGCGTTAGGTCGGCAATGGTCCTGGTTGGAGGTTCACTCTGTGTGATTGCGGCTGCTGCTTCCTCGACAACTTCCTCCTCTTCTTCGCCATTGGTCGTATGCAGGCGTGGCTCAGTTGGAATGCTCAACCGTTCACGTCCGAACGGCTGCTCGGCAAACCGTTGGTCGTAGGAAGCAAAGGATGGATCGGTTTTTCCCGATGAAAGAGATGTTATCCTGTTCGATTGGTTAGTTTCGACGATAAAGCGATTGAGGTCCTCGATGATCTCGTTGAGGTTACGACGAAGGTATCCGTCGGCGTCAATGTTCCCAATGATCTCCTCAGCAAGTGCTACCTCATCTTCAGTCAAGGTTTGCATCCGGAGTTGTTCCAACAACGCCTCGGCTAACGTCTGCTCAGCCGGTTGGGGAATGTCTTGCGAATTCTCATCTCGCGTCCCACCAGAGCCAGCCGACTTGTAGTTGTCGTAGGCATCTTGCGGGGAGAATTCTTCCCAGTCGAGTTCCTCTCGTTCACTCCCCTCAGCCGAGTCGGTTTGTTCAGCAGTAGAATCTGTGTCTGACTGGTCCGACTCTTCCAACAGAGGATTGACTTCAAGCTCTTCCTTTACCCGTTGCTCAAGGGCGATAGCAGAGAGTTGCAGCAACTTCAGATATTGAAGTTGCTGCGGTGTCAGCTTCTGCTGCTGGTTCAGTTTCTGGGTAAGAGATAACATCGTTTATGAATAGCGTAGGGGAGAACATACCAAAATCGTGCCGAACTTTTCAAGTCCTGTTTTATATAAACTGAAAACGATACTGGGAACTACACTTTGGAGATAGGTGGGTTACTTGTTTGGAAGAAATGTAAGGTGGCACAAAAGCCTCTCGCAAGCAGCCCCTTAGCCAGTACCCCGCGCCAAAAAAACTCCCGACTCTTCGACTCCTCAACTCTCAACACTATAACTTACCAACTCTTCATAGAAGGCTTCACCGAAGGCTCTGATAATCGGTTCTTTCAAAAACTTGATCAGAGAAATATTCTCCCGCTCTCCTCGCTCCACTCCCGGCTCGCATTCATCAATCTCCTCGTAGCGAAGCCGTGCCCCGCCGAATAGTTCGTCTACTCTGATCGGGAAGAGGTGACAACTCAGTGGCTTGCGAAATGTTGATTCTCCTTCGAGCCAGGCTCGCTCCATCGCGCACTTTGCAACGTTCTCTTCGTAGTAGACGAAGACGCAATCACGATCATCAACGCATACAGTGCTTCTGTCTCCAACCTTACCTTCAACGCTTCCCTGTTGCCGAATAATGTATTGCTTCTCCTTAGAGAGCCAGGGCATAGCTGCCCGTTCGGCCTTTTGCACGTGGGCAACCTCTTCCTCTTGGAGTGGTGCTCCTCTTCCCCCCGGCATTGTGCAACAAGCACCGTGACATTTGGAGAGATCACAGGCAAATTTGACGGTGGTGATGGCACTATCTACAAGGTTGTTATCTACGCGAAACATTGGTTTTTCAGGTTGTGCTTCAAGTGTAAAAATGTGGTGAACTATGGCCAGTCCGACATAATGTTACACCATCCCGGACGCTCCCTTTGTAAGATAGCAACTGCTAAAGCGTTGAAGACTTCTCGGAGCAAAATATCTCTCTTGAAAACTGTTCGGCAGTAGAGGTTCTATTTGCATCGGGGCGCGTGGTAGGCTGTTCGTGAGAACAACATATTTTGATTTGAGTACGGGACGACAGAGCACTTATCAATGGATAACGGCATCAACAATAATGGGGCGGAGATGAGAGATCCGCACAGTCCAGTTTGGTCTAAAGGAGAATATTCTTCTTACGCCAACCGACTCGGGTGCGACAATGATCTCTCGCACTACGAATTTGCCGAGCGCGTTCCTGAGTACCTTCGTGAAGGATACAACTCACTTATGCGGCGCGATGGAAATCGAGCTATCGAAATGTGGAAGTCCATCTACGAGCGATTCCCCTCAGCCGAAGTTTGTGGTCACCTTGCCCGCGCTCACTATTACCAGATCTATTTCCTCGGCCACGACGGCAACCATCCCAAACATGCGGAACATATCCGGGAAATGCGACGCTGGGCCGAGCGGGCACTCTGCCTAAACTCGAACTCCTCGATTGGGCACGCAATGCTTGCCGGTGCTCTCGGTAGAGAGGCGCAACTCACTGGTTCGCGCAAAGAGGTGATCCGTGGAGCTTGGCAAGTACGCCACCATGCGGAGCGAGCAGTTCAGATCGACAACAACTGGATTGGCCACTATATTCTGGCACTCTGGCACTGTGAATTGGCTTCGTTGAAGCCCGGTGTACGTACTGTCGTGCAGATATTTAACGGTCGGAAGATTCCTCGTGGGACTTATGAAGAGGCGATAGAGCACTTCAACAAAGTGTTGGAAATTTTTCCACAGAACAATGTGATCTACGCGGAGATGGCTTGTACCTACTACGAGATGGGAGACCTCGCCAAAGCACGTGAAGCATATCGACAATGCCTTGCCTCACCAATGTTCCGCCATCCAATCGCCCCCTGCTTTATCGAGAATATCCGCAAGCGTTTTGATTCCATTCTGTGTAGTGAACCACAGGTTGTGTAGACTGTAGCTCCACCTCCAAAACAAATATCCGGTACTCATACCCCCACACACTCACAGACTCATATACTTCCCTCTCTGCGCTTCGGTGTTGACGTGCGAGACTTCTCTTCTCTAATGATCTCGGCGTAGACAGAAGATCCACCTGAGCGGGTAGGTTCTGCTGTTGCCACTTCCAACTGGCAGGAGCAAAAGCAGGAGCAGGAGAAGGAGCAAAATTTTTTGCTCCCTACGATTCTATGAACATTTAACTCTATTCTCTACAAGACTTGGCGCAGGCTGAAGACCTGCGGCTACCATTGTATTGCACTCATCCACTCACGAACTCATACACCCACACACTCATACACTCTCCTCAACTCTACCAACTCCCTCCCATTTCGCATATTACGTTCTATGGTTGATATTCTTCAGATTGTTCTCGCTGCATTTATTGCCGGATTGCTCGACACAGTTGTTGGTTTTGGAGGGGGGCTTCTTCTTCTTCCCATTCTTGTCGGCTTGGTGGGAACCACCGACGCAGTAGTGTTAACGGCGTTGATACCGTTCGGTTGGAATATTCCACGTATTCCATTTCTGCGCCCATTCCTTGATCTTCGCGCGATCATGCTCTTTGCTCTCGGCATCGTCCCCGGCGCGTTTTGGGGTGGGTTGTTCCTGAACCAGATCGATGTCGATCAACTCCGCATTGCCATTGGTCTTCTCCTCATCTCTCTCGGTCTGCTGCACATCCTTCGGCTCTATGTGGAACTACCTGTACGGAATCTTTCGGAACGGTGGAGTTTTCCAGTTGTTGGATTTTTTGCCGGTGCTCTCACTGCAATCCTTGGTGCGGGCAACGGGCCACTACAATCTTGGACGATGTCGGCAGCCGGGTTGGTTCCGCAAACCATCGTAGCTGTCAACGGTGTGCTCGGTGTGCTGAGTGGCGTAGTTCGCTTGATTGCCTATGGCATGGAGGGGATGCTACAAAATTTCCCCTGGGTAATGGCTGGGGCAGGACTCGTGAGTGCAGTTATTGGAGCGATTGCCGGTATCAGAATTAGCCGACGTGCAAGCGACTCGACACTAAAGTTGATTATCGGTATCGTGATCGTGATTGCCGGCGTTCGGTTGATGGTGTAGGGTTCGGGAAGGAGTTCTTAGAGTTGAGAGTGTGTAGAGTTTATAGAGAAGGGAGTGTATGAGTTCGTGAGTGTGTGGGGGTATGGGTTCGTGAGTGTATGAGTGCCACACAATGGTAGCCGCAGCTCTTCAGTCTGCACTTACGGTTTTATGCGAGTGTGTAGTAGTCTTCGGCTTCGTCTGTGAAGATTCTGACTAAGCCTGCACGAACAAGGCGAACCATCATTCGTGAGGCGCGGCGTTCGGAGATGTTGACGTGGTGGCGGAATTCTCGTAGTGTGATGCGTGGATTCTTTTCCAAGTAGTCGAAGAGTGCTTGTTCAATCTTACCAATGTGGAGTGTCAGTGGTGGAGCGTCGGGATGGTGGGCGGCCAACACACGCTCCACTTCTTTGCTGGCGATGACGCTTCGATCTCCTTGACGAATATAGACCGGACGTGGTCGGGTGCTATCTTCTTCTACACGATTGCGACCTTCTTTCCCAACTGGTCCACGCCGCGAATCCCCTTTGACTCGGGAGAGCAAATAGTGGGGCTTGGTCTGACTTTCAGGAATTGAAATTGCGATAACGTCCACGCCGTCGATTTCTACGATCTCAATATCGCTGTCGATAGCAGGGTCGCAGTAAAATTCACCGGTCGTGGTCACAAGTTCAATCTCATGTTTTTCGCTGTCGACGCCGACAATGCTTCCATCGTCGTCGACTCCGATCAAGATTATTCCTCCCCGCGTGTTAGCAAAGGCAATCATTTCCTTTGCGATCTTCTCGAAATCGGAAAAACGACGCTTGAACTCAACAGTGTCATTCTCTCCTAATTCAATTATCTCGCGGAGTTTCCGGACGCTCAGTGGTTTGTTCACTCGATTTGACCCTGCAAGGGGGGACATCTTCCTAAAATTCTACAATGGTTTGATTTATCCCGGCTGGACTGCAAACGGCAAGAAAAGATACGAACTTCTCACTCCGATTCATGGAATCGGGTCGTCCTGAGTTTGTAAGTTGTAGTTGAATTCTTCTCATGCTAATGTAACGGGGAAGAATAGAGGGCGTGAGGGAGCGTGGAAATGCCGAGAAAAAGGTCGAAGGTCGAACGAACAAGTGAATCGGAATGTCTGGAAACTCATATTTCACAACAGAAGAAGAACGAGAGCCGATCTCCGTGCCGAACAGTACCAGTGAGACTTCTGAAGTGAGAAGCAATAGTGGAGAAGGGCGAAGCATTCCTTGGAAGCGGATTTTCCTTTGGACTCTCTTTGCTATTGTCGGGATGTTTCTTCTGTTGCTTCTGGTTGACAAGGTTGTGATGCCTTGGTATGTTAAGCTCGGTGCTGAATCTCAAGTTCCCGACATTGTTGGAATGCCTTACTCAGAAGCTGAAAAACTTTTGAAGGAGAAAGGGTTTGAGGTTAAGAGGGCGGAGCCACGGTATAGCGATAAATACCCAGCCGGAATTGTACTAATGCAGCTTCCATATGGAGGGGCAGTAACGAAGGAGGGACGGCGCATCTACCTAACTGAGAGTCGTGGTGTAGAGATGATACCGATGCCCGACGTTATTGGTCGTCCGCTACGCGAGGCACGCATAACGCTGATGCGCTTAGGGTTCGATGTCGGGGAAGTAGAGTACGACTACAACGACACGATTATGCGCGACCTGATCTTTGCTCAAAGCGTTCCCTCCGATGTTGGGGCACGTCCCGGAACCAAAATTGATCTCTACATCAGCAGAGGTCCCACCACACGCTATAGCATGATGCCGAACTTGGTTGGCCTCTCTCTCGACGAAGCGCGAACTCGTCTTGAGCAGGCAGGTCTTAGCCTCGGCGTTGTTCGGAAAAAGCGGAGTACGTTCGATCGAAACATTGTCATCGAACAATCTGCTTCGCCATACTCTCAAGTGTCGGAGCGTGCGACAGTTAACGTGACAATCTCTGATCCGAATGCCCCGGAAGAAGATGCCAACGCTCGCCCCGATGCACCTAAGAAACAAAGCGACGCGGAGTAGTGAAGAGAGTAAGCAAGATCAAACTATCTTCTGCTCACTGCTCACTGCTCACTGCTCACTGCTCACTGCTCACAGTTAGTGGAGAACATCGAGTGAAGAAGTGCTTTGCCAACCGAGCTTCTCAAGGCGTTCGATAATTTCGCCAGTTCGACAGTCACCACGTACCGTTCTTGCCCGGAGTGTGCTCTCCAATAGGTCTGTTGCTTCAACTACCTCTCCTCGCTCCGTTAGCAGATCGGCCAGAGCAATCTTGCACAACTCTTCGGTCCAGCCATGGCTCCAAGTTGTCGCTTTGTAGAGTCCTAACGACTCGCGATAAAGTTGTTCGGCTTTCTCACGGTCTCCTCGATCTCCTGCAACAGTTCCGAGTAAGAAGGTGACCGATGCAACTGAGATGTGTGTTGCACTTGGCTGTGCGTGCAGAATCTCTCTTGCTTTGATGTAGAGTGCTTCAGCTTCATCCAACCTCCCTTCCCGCTGACGATGTTGGCCTTTGGCAACCAACGCATTGGCCACGTCGGGATGGTCACCTCCTTGGATTTTCCGAGTCATCTCCAAGCCTTTCTCCAGATAGTCCTCTGCTTGATCGAACGCACCCTGTTGTGAGTGAATCGTCCCGGCCCGAAGATAGCTGTTTGCAAGTGCTCGGTGTTGCTTAAAGAGCTTCTGGCGGATTGCGAGTGCTTTCAAGTGGAGTCTGTCAGATTCTTCAGTACGTCCTAACCGCTCGTAAAGTCGCGCGAGGTTATAAAAGCCCATTGCCGTGTCGGGGTGCATCTCTCCATTCAAGCGGTGTAGCATCTCTACCGACTCGCTCAGTGCTACCGCCGCCTCCGCAAATCGCTCCGGTCCCTGCCGCTGTAGCACAATCGATAGATTGCTTAGGGTGTAGGCAATGTGGTGGTGATCCCCTTTGAAGATCAGGAGCCGCATGTTGTTGGCTATCCTGAAGAGTTGCTCGGCTTCTGAAGCCTTCCCCTGTTGAGTCAGGATCAGACCGATGTCGTTCAGGATGTGGGGGATGTCGCCATCACTATCTTCTTTGCCACCTTCTTCGTAGATATTTTTCAGAACAGTAAATGCTTCCCCAAAGAGTTGAAGTATTTCGTCCCTGTCACCATCTCTACACTGAATCGTAGCACCGAGGGCGTGAAGTGATGCCGCAATCTGTGGAGAGCTGTCCGATAGATGTTCGCGAGCAATCTGAATTGATCGACGGAATACAGATTCGCTCCGGTCGTACGATCCCATTTCTAAGTAGACTTCACCAATCATCAGAAGAATATCTACTTGAAGGTCAGGTCGATCCTTCAACTCACTTTCAACACGTCGCAAACCTTGTTCCAAAACTTCTAATGCTGTCAGCTCTCTCCCTTTGGAGAGACTCGGATCGTTCGAGGAGAATAAGCTCTTCAGAAATCGAGTTATCTGCTCTGCCTTATCCCGCTCTCTTCCTATCTGCTCTGCTTGCTCAGCAATTCTGTTTCGCTGTCCACGCATTGCAACACCAAACCCAGCAACCGACGTGAAAATTGTTCCTAACGCCGTTACCCCAAACTTGTGGCGACTGATAAACTTCCCGACGAGATATGATAGGCTGTCTGGGCGAGCGCGGAGGGGAAGCCCCTGGATGTAGCGGTCGATGTCATCGGCAAGTTGTTCAACCGATTGGTAGCGGCGCTTTGCCTCCTTCTGCATTGCGGCAGCTACTATTACTTCCAGTTCGCCCCGGAGTTCTTTCGCAAGGCGTGCCGGTGTCGTCTTTCTGTTGCGGGCAATCTCGTCAACCGTTGTCTTCTCGTTGCCACGTCGAGCAGCAAGTTCGGGAGAGAGTGGGTGAACATGGTCGAAGCGTGCTCTAATCTCCGCTGTGGAAAGTCCGCGCAGTTGGTATGGGCGCGAACCACTCAGCAGTTCGTAGAGGAGAACGCCGAGTGAGTAGACATCGGTTGAAGTTGTCACTGGCTCTCCTCGAATCTGTTCGGGAGATGCGTAGTCTGGGGTTAGCAGGTAACCGTTAGTCCGCGTCACATCTTCCTCTGTCGAGTCAGGGGAGAGGAGTTTTGCGATGCCGAAGTCGAGCAGCTTCACCTCTCCTTCGCTGGAGACCAAGATGTTGGTCATTTTCAAATCGCGGTGGACAATCAGGTTCCTGTGGGCGTGGACAACTGCCGAGCAGACGGTGCGAAAGAGGGAAAGCCGTTTGTTGAGGGGAAGTTGGTGGAGATCACAATATCGGTTGAGTGGAATTCCCCCTTGAATGTACTCCATTGCCAACCATGGGCGGCCATCTGGGGCTATTCCTCCGTCGACTAATCGAGCGATGTTTGGATGTTGGAGGGAAGCTAAGATTTGCCTCTCGGCTCGAAAGCGACGGATAATCTCTTCGCTATCCATCCCCCGCTTCACGATCTTGATTGCAACCTGTTGGTTGAACTCGTTGTCGGTACGCTCGGCAAGCCAGACCGATCCCATTCCGCCACGCCCAATCTTCTCCGTAACTGTGTAAGCGCCGATGCGCTCCCCAACAATATTCTCTTCCTCTTCTTGAGATTCCTTACCGGTAAGCCGAGCTGCCGGAGTTTCGAGAAATTCCGGGTCGTCGTTGTAGCTCTGGAGCAATGATCGAACTTCGCTCAGGATGCGAGGGTCTGTTCCTATAGACTTCTCAAGAAACGAGAGCCGTCTCTCGAACGGTTGCTCCAGAGCAGCGTTGAAGAGTTCCTCAATTCTATGCCAGTCTACACGGGTCATACCCATTTGTCTCTGCTCCTGTCACCAAATATGCTTGCTCGATGAAATATTACACGGATTGGACGGATAGGCACAAATGAACACGGGTATATCTGTGAAAATCCTGCCCGATCCGTGTCATCTGTGTACCATTGCCAACCAGAGGCGATGTCCTCCGATGACCGACATTCCAGTGAGATTCAACGCCCCCTTCGAGCACTTATAAAATAACGCAACGTTCTCGTTAGGAAAGGAACAAGGGTGAATGCAGAGGAGGGGGAATAGAGGTGGACTCTACCAGTAAGGCTATGTTGCGCGGCTACTCTTGAGGGCGGTCTTCTGCAAGAGTTGCAGAGTAATCTCGGCGGTCTTCTCCCAAGTGAGCGACTGGGCAAACTCTATAGCGTTCGCTCGATACTTCTCTCGTAGCTCATCCTCCCGTAGGATACGGAGCAGGCACTTGGTCAGTTCGTCGATGTTTCCGTAGGGGTAGAGTTCCCCTGTCTCTCCATGAACTACCGAGTCGCGCAGGCCTGGACTGTCGGCGGCAACTGCGGGAGTTCCACAGGCATTTGCCTCCACGTTCACGATTCCCCACCCCTCCTTCATCGAAGGGTTGACGACAACCCAAAGTTGTTGAAGCAGCCTGAGCTTCTCTTCTTCGCTAACGAAGCCAGTGAAGTGGGTGGCCTCTCGCACTCCAAGCTCTCCTGCGATCTTGTCAAGCTCCGGCTGAAAGTCACCACGACCGATAATGGTTAAGGTCGCTTCCGGTATCTCCTGCCGGATTCGCGCGAAAGCCTGCAACACGTGGTCGACACTCTTATACTTCTTCAACCTGCCGAAGTATCCAATGCTCGGCTCTTTGCTCTTCGGAACTCCGGTCGGTTTCAATCGATCGTGGTCGATTGCGTTCAGAGCTAAGGTGAAGTTCTCTTTCCGAAAACCTCGCGCGATAAACTCTTGTAGAGTTGATTCCGATACAACTAAGAAGGGAGTCTTCTTATAGATGAAATCAACGAGCTTTTCAGATAACCAAACGTAGGCCCCCGGCAGGAACCAGGTCTCTCGAAAAATCGACGTGCCAAAAAAGTGGTGGCTAATGGCCAATAACGGTTTGCGAACGTAGAGAGGGGTGTAGAAAGGAATCTTGTTCAGGTCATCAACTACAACATCGTAATCCTCGTGTCGGAAGCGACGCATGTAGAGCCAAGGAACGATGAAGTTGAACGTGCTGCGTGAGCCATGCCGGACAATGCGAATGCCATCAACAACCTCTTCGGTTTTGCTCCCCTCAAAACGTGAGCAGAAGAGCGTTACCTCATGTCCCCACTCTGCAATTTTGCGGAAGGTTTCGTAGAGGTGAATCTCTGCCCCTCCTGATAACGGGTTAAGCCAGTCCTGCCAGTTGATGACGAGAATTTTCATACAAACATTACGATTTGGGATTGAGGATTTCGGAATGCGGATTGAGGGAAAACAAATCTACAATCAATTTGGGATTGAGGATTTCGGAATGCGGATTGAGGGAAAATAAATCTACAATCAATTTGGGATTGCGGATTTCGGAATGCGGATTGAGAAAAGCCAAATCCGCAATCCGCAATCAAAAATCCGCAATAGCCAAATCCCCAATCAAAAATCCGCAATAGATCAATCCAAAATCACTCCCCCTTTTACAGCTTCGGCTTTTTGATCCCAAGATTCTTCATCTGTTTGGAGAGTGTCGAGCGATCAATATCAAGCTCGGCTGCTGCTCGGGTGATGTTCCACCCATTACGTTCAAGCACCTTTGTCAATTCGTTCTTCTTTGTCTGGCGTGCCATCTCCTCAACATCGGCATAGTCTCGCGCGCTGTTGCCGTTGTTAGCAGAGCTAACGTGACCGGAACGCTCCATGACGCGTGCCACATCTTCCTGCTCAATCGTCTCACCCGGCGTCAGAATAACGGCGGCCTCGATTGTTCGCCTAAGTTCCCGAATGTTCCCCGGCCACGAATGCTCTTCCAAGAAGTTTGCGCCAGAATCGCTCAACCGTTTCGGTTCCATCTGATTCCGTTCCAAGAATTCTTTCAGGAAGTGTGTAGCCAAAGGTTGGATATCTTCTTTGCGTTCGCGAAGGGGAGGAAGGTGTATCTCAATCCCGCGCAATCTATAGAAAAGGTCTTCGCGGAACTTCCGTTCGCCAACAGCTTCCAGCAAGTCACGGTTCGTTGCGGAGAGAATCCGAACGTCAACATCTTCAGACTTTACTGAGCCGAGCTTGCGGACAGAACCGGTATCGAGGACGCGGAGGAATTTTGCTTGCAGTTCAATTGGGAACTCGCCGATCTCATCTAAGAAGAGCGTCCCCTTGTGTGCCTCCTGCACCATCCCTTGCTTATTGTCGGTTGCCCCAGTGAATGCTCCCTTCGTGTGGCCGAAGAGTTCACTCTCGAACATACTTGCTGGTATGTTCGGTACGTCGAGAGCGATAAAGTTCTTGTCGGCTCGAGGACTCATCTCGTGGATAGCTCGGGCGAGCAAATCTTTTCCAACGCCTGTCTCACCGGTCACCAGCACGGAGATAACCGACCGGGCACAGTTGGCGGCGTCGGCGAGGACTCGTTTCAGCGTAGCACTTCTGCCGATAATTCCGTGTTCCTCGAATTCCATTGCGTCGATGTCAACCGAATCGTAGGATCGCCGCTCTTCAAGTGCTGTCTTTACCGCAGCCAACAATTCCGTCCCCCCAGCACTCTTCGATATATAATTTTTCGCGCCAGCTTTCATTGCTCGCACTACAAGGTCAATGGCATCTTCACCGGTAAGCATGATAACCGGTAAGGTGGGATGGCGCTCAGATATTTTTCCCAGCGTTTCGATTCCATCCATGCCCGGCATGCGAATATCCAACAGGGCTAAGTCAATATCGGAAACATTGCCGGAAAGAATCTCCAGTGCCTTCTCTCCACTATTTGCCGAAATTACGTCGTGCCCCGCACGCCCCAGAAGTTCGGAGACGGCGTCGAGATAGGTTTTGTCGTCGTCGGTCAGCAAAATGGTGCTGCCGTTCTGTCTACTCATAGTCCTTTAGGTCTAACGCGGTTATGGATAACGTGAACACAACCACCGAGAAGGTGGCTTGGCGTGGAGCTTGACAAAGTACAAAGCTTGAACGTAATCACCTACCCTCCTTCCTATGAAATTGAAACGAAGCGAGTATCTTTGGCGAAACGGCGATAGTTGACGATTAGTTAGTGACCAAGTATGAAGCTCAAACTCGATTTGCACGATTTCTACAACAAAGGGGATAAAATTGAAGAGGCTCTGAACGATATTATTCGAGAGGCAGTAGACAGAAAAGCTCCACTCGTAGAAATCATTCCGGGAAAAGGTTCGGGGCAGTTGAAAAAACGGGTGCTCCGCTTTCTTGATCGGAAGGATATAAAAGCACTTTACCACCGCGTTGAAAAGGATAGCAAGAATTTCGGACGCCTCTTCGTTCACTTTAGGTGGAAAGAGGCTGGAAGAAAGTAGTGAACTATAGCACGAGCAGCACTAACGTCAGGGGCAGAATATCAACAAGGCCAGATCCGGCTTGCTGGATATGGCCTCTCCCTTTTTTGATATTGGGTCTGTTCCGATGCTGCACTTGTTGCAGTGTCGGACATACTCTCAACAAGTGTTGATTATTACCTGACTCCCGGCAACGTTGAAGGCTTTGTTGTTACGTATAGTCAGGTCACAATCTCCACACTGTAAGGATAAGATCGATTCCTATAGCCTCTATTATATTTGGGAAGAATGTCAACACTCGAAATACTCTATCAGGATGACCGCTTGGTTGTAGTGAACAAGCCGAGTGGACTTCTGGTTCATCCCTCAGCCGAGGCGTCAGACCGGAAAACTTGTCTATCAATTCTACGCGATCAACTTGGATGCTATGTCTATCCGCTTCACCGGTTGGATCGGGGGACCTCCGGCATCTTGTTGATGGGTTTAGATTCGGAGACGGCGCGTTTGATGCAGGGAGCTTTCATCCGAAGGGAAGTCAGCAAGACCTACTTAGCAATTGTTCGAGGTTGGCTTAATGAAGAGGGAGTCTTCGATCGGCCTCTGAGGAAAACCGGAGGGGAGAAGGAGACCGCCCTTACCCGTTACCGCACTATCGCACACAGTAAGCTCCCCTATCCAGTAGGGAACTATCCGGAAGCACGCTACTCTCTCGTCCGTGCATTCCCAGTAACTGGACGCCGTCATCAGATTCGGCGGCATCTCTCCAATGCCAGTTATCCAATTGTAGGAGATGCAGTTCACGGCGATGGTAAACATAACCGCCTCTTCAGGCAGTTGTTCAGTTGTTATCATCTTCTACTTCACGCCGAGGCTATTGAATTTATCCATCCGTTTCAGAAAGAAAGCCTTGCGCTGACTACCCCTCCACACAAAGATTTTTCGGAGATATGTTCTCGCATGGGTTGGAATGTGAAGGCCGAGTTATCGTAGCCTATCGGTTTTTCGTACTTTTCCGTTCTAAATAAATACTGCAAGGCAGGATATTCTATGGGGCAAATACTTAAACAGCGACTAAAGCAGAAGAAATTCAGAAGCCCTCGGCAGGAGGCTTCGCTGAACCTTATCCTTGCTGCGAACTATCTTCGCAAAACAATCGACGATGTTTGTGTGGAGTTTGGCATCACCAGCCAGCAGTACAACATCCTGCGCATTCTGCGGGGAGCCTATCCAGATGGGCATCGCTGTGCTGAGATTCGAGAGCGGATGTTAGATCACGCTCCCGACATTACTCG
>JBFWSB010000012.1:0-28628 GCA_050248595.1 Kapaibacterium sp. (SeqCode) | reverse complement strand
CCGAGAGGTGTGCAATCACTCCTTCAGCCAGCAACCCCGCACCCCGCCGAAAGGCATGTTCTGCAATGTTTCTCTCCACCCCCTTTCTCCCCTCTCCCTTCGCTATCATTCCCTCGGCAGTCAATCGAAAACCACTTCGCAGAGCGAGAGGATTTCCGGCTGTGGTTGTGAGGATGATCTCCACCTCTTCATCTGCAATTTTTGTGTCGAACAACTGATTCCAGAGGCGGGAAATCTCATCCCGATTTAATCCCTGCATTTCAATTTCGGAGCGACGGTGTGGTTCGATAACACCACGGACAGCATCGGAGACAGGGCGCGTTAGGAGAAGCACCGGAAGTGGAAGATCCGAGAGGGCGTAGAGGAAACGTCCGAAAGCACCGATAGCCTCGCCACCAAGCAAGTGGGCATCCTCGAAGATCAGCACACTCTGGCGAGTGAGACACCAGCGGCGGAGACGTTCGATTGGAGAGCCACCACTGTTCCGGGATGGTTCGCTTGAGAGTGAGTCGAGTGCGAGACCGCAAAGTCGGGAGACATCGAGGTCGCTCTCTGGATAGAATCGGATGCGGAAGGGAACCACTCCCCCCTCTTGAAGTTTCTCTACCAACGCCGCAGCCAACCGGGTCTTGCCGATTCCAGCCTCACCAGTTATCAAAAAAAGTCCAAGCTCTTCACCGGCAGAAGTTCGCCGTATAAACTCGATTAACTCATCAAGCAGTTTCTCCCGCCCGGTAAGGGGGAGCAGGTTGTGATTCAGCAGCCCAAGCAAAGGGCGCTCCCGCTCTGAAACTGTGTGATGGGACATGTGGACTCGTTTTGAATAAGATACGACTGGATCGGAATATCCGATTGACTTGGTAGAACAAATCAACGAAACGAACCACTCTCCCCTCTCCCCGTCACCACCCCCGCACCTTTTCGTGACCATCTCCCCTCATCTTGTTCTCAGCCGTTCGGTGGTGATTCGTGGAGAAGAGCCAACGGCAAGAAGAACGTGATCTCCTGAAACCATGACCACTATGTCGAGAGGGAAGGATTTTCCCGAGAACGAAACTCCCGGACTTTTCCGCGAGGTAACCCGATGCAATCGATGCGGCGCATTTAGCCACATCGCAGAACAGTACTGTACCTGCTGCGGCCACCGCTTGAGAGAGCCACAAGAGGAAGAGTCGGTATGTGCTCGCTGTGGGGCAGAAGTAATAACCCCCTTAGCAAACTACTGCCACGCCTGCGGAGAGAAGAAGGGAGCCTCACACTCGCCACCAACAGATGCTCCCAACTAAGGCGGGGGCAAGACTTAGAATCCTGAACGAAATAACAGAAGAAAACACCAGCCCATAATTAACTACACGAAATACCATGATGAGCCACAGAAGAACTATCGTCGCAACCTTCGCGATCTTCCTGCTCCCTCTCCTCAGCAGAGGACAGCAAAGTCTTCCATCACTTGCCGACGGAGGGAGACAACTTCCTCTCCTTAGCTCGGCAGAGAATGGGAATAGAATTGGAGGAGGTCCTCTCTTCGTTGAGAATCGGGGGCAGTGGAACGCTGCCGCCCGCTACTTGTGCCAAGTGCCGGGACTCGACCTATGGATTACTGACGGAGGAATGACCTTCGACTACTACGAAATCATAAAGGGTGAGTCGACACAGGGTGACTTGCAGAATATGGCCGATAACTCGTTCGATCTTCTCCAGAACGGACGCAGGCGAGGAACAGTTGTTCGAATGTCTGTTGCAAATGGACTGACCTCGGCGCGCACAGTTGCGGAGGAGTTGGAAACAACTTCATTTACTTGGATTAGTGCCACTGGGAAGGAAGTCACAAGCCGAGGGGGAAGGCGAGCCCGCATTGAAAATATCCGCCCCGGCGTCGACGCTCTGATCTATATCGAACGAGGAAATCCTCGGTACGACCTCGTTCTGAAGCCGGGAGCAAATCCATCCGACCTTCAGCTTCAGTTCGAAGGGACGACTAACATTCGGGTGACTGATGATGGAGCCTTGAGCATCACCACATCGTTGGGAGAGCGACGGCAGGAGGGATTGTTTGCCTACCAGCTAATTGATGGGAACAAACAACAGGTGGCCTGCTCCTTTCGCTCGCTCGGTAGTGGGAAAGTCGGTTTTCGCGTTGGCCAGTACGATAAGAGTCGTCCGTTAGTGATTGATCCGATCATCACCGGAAGCTATAGCGGCGGAAGCGGAACGGAGACGAAGTCGCCGGAAGCCGACTTTGGTATCTCTGGTTGGTTAAGTGCAGGACGCGAAGTAAAGAACGGAATGGCGCTGATGGTTGGCGCAAGCCCTTCAACGAACTTCCCAGTAACGACCGGAGCGTACGATCAAACACTCAACGGAACGCTGGACGGAGTGATTGCCATTTTAGAAGAAGGAACGGGAACAGTGTTGCGTGCCACCTTCATTGGTGGCAGCGATGCAGACGCCGTGGCAGGTGCCGACGTTGCTTCGGACGGGTCAATCTGGATTATTGGCAGCACCCGCTCCACCAACTTCCCAGTCACCCCAACGGCATTCCAAAACAGCTACGGCTCGGCAGATACGCGCGGACGTGGCTTTATCGCCCGCCTCAACTCTACCCTAACTTCTCTCACCTACGCATCCTACATCAACGGGGGAGCAGGCTTTCGAACGATTGGACAGAGTATCCGAACCGACGGAAGTGATGTTTGGTTCGCCGGGTCAACGACGGGAGCATCTCTTCCAACAACAGCAAACGCATTCGCCCCCGAAGCACGGTTCGATAACTCGGAGATTCCTGGATTCACGTCGGAGAATCTCTACTTCGGTCGATTGAATAACAACCAGTTGTCCCTCAGCTATCTCTCCTACATCAACGTACCTGCCGAAGACATTAGTGCGAAAGCAGAAGGTTCGGAAAAGGGGGGGAGAAAAATTCTTGCTGGAGATGGAATTGATAACAGTAGCGGAGCAATCGGTGCAGCCGCAGCATTTCCTGTCATCGACGTAAACAACGATGGTGACGTTGCCGTTACTGCCCAACACTTCTCCGGCGATATGCCCCTTACCGCAAACGCTTGGCAGCCAACGCGCTTCACTGCCACTTCAACACGTGGAGGGTGGCTTGGGATATTCTCGTCGAACGGCACGTTCCTTGAGTATGGAACCTATTTCGGAAGTCCCACCGCAAACTCGAACGCAGCTCCATTCAGTATTCTCTTGGAAGAGAGTGGAGTGGTCAGCGTAGGAGGGTTTGTGAGTAGTGCATCATCGTGGGAGACAACTGAGGGTGCATTGAATAGAACACTGAGTGGATCTGCAGACGCCTTTCTCTTTGAGATAGATGCGGATGAAGAGCTCACCTTCTCAACGTTGATTGGTGGGAGTGGATCGGACGTCATCATCTCCAACCACCTGAAGGATCCGTGTGGACGATTTGTTGTCGGCCTCCGCACGTCGTCGACAGATTTCCCAGTCACACCGAACGGCCTCAAGCTCTCGGTGGAGGGAACAGATGGGGCAATAGTCCTCCTCAGTCCAGACGGAGACTCTCTCCTCTACGGCACATATCTCGGGGGAAGCGGAACAGATTTGCAGCCGACTTTCACGAACGTCGGGAACGGATTGATCTCCGGCTACATGCAGACAAACACACCCGGCATGTTGGTCACATCGGACGAGGATGGACAGATCAGTCTCGCCGGGGGAAGCGACTTCTACTACTTCGAACTCTTCCCGGATGAAATCTACATCACGATTCCTGAAACGCTCCGCGTAGACTGTGCAAACAGAGACCTGCCTGTCTTCTGGAGTGGTGGCCGTGGTCTCATCGACTGTTCTCCCGGTTACGAGGTAATTCTCGGTGCGCTCTCAAACAACGGAGAGTTTACCCCGTTCGACACGGTCAGCTCAACCGACGGCGAGTGGAGTGGCGACGTTCCGCCAAGTTTAGAACCGGGAACATATCGCGTCGTGATGTACCACCGAGAACTTGGCTTTGCCTTCGATACCTCCAGCACTTTTGAAGTGGAGACAACAGGGGGTGGAGGAATCACAAACTTCACTATCACAGGTCACGGTGGGGGGCAGATACTCCTCTGTCCTGATGAAGATATTTCTGCTGGATGGTCGTTCGATCCTGCAAGCCGTCCATGCTTAGAAGGGAAGCTGATTCGCTTCGAGTTGCACGATACGCTCGGGGGAACAGTTGCAGACCTCGGTACAGCCCTCTTCACCGACCGAACGTTTAGCGGCACGATTCCGCAGGGAGTTGATGTGGGAGCCTACCGACTGGTAGCTTTCGACGCAGAGTCCAACCTACTCTTAGGGTCGAGTGGAGTAGTTCTGCTAAGTCAGGGTGAACTTGCGTCGGACAACGGAGGGAAGCCTCTTCGGAGCATTGCCTTCGGTCGAGTTCCGGCTCGTGATTTCCGCGACACGACGCTCTTCTTGGTCAACACCAGTTCCACATGTCCTCTCATCATCGATGCTGGAACGCTCCGGTTCGAGTCGGGAGATATTTCGCCGAGTCCAGAGTTTCGTTTAATGGAGGTATTGCCAAACACGCAACGGGATCCAGTAACGAAGGATTGGATTCTTCCTCCCGGAGGACGTGATTCTGTGCGGGTCAGATTCCAACCAGTTCGCGGCGGTTCCCGTCGGGCAACGATTCGCATTGCAACCGACAGACGCTCCACACAGATTCCGGGAGTTACTGCGCGGGGAGAGTTTTACTGGGATTTCTTCGGGACAGGAGCAGTCGGAATTGAAGTGGTCGGAACAAATAACCTCCCCGGTCTCCTTCGATTTGATCCGGTGATTATTGGTGGCGAAGCTGACGAAGAGACCTTGGTGCTTGAGAACACCTCGGTAGATCCACTCAGCATTACGGCAATCGCATTCGACAACCCTGCCTTTGCTATAGCTTTAGCTTCTACGAATATTCTTCCACTGATCGTAGAGCCGGGAAAGCGAGCGGAGATCATTCTCTCCCACACCGCCGCCGCAGGCTCGCAGCCGGGAGTGAGCAGAGGAAAGGCAACACTAACGATTTCTTCCGGGGAGAAGTTGATTGCAGAGCTTGAGGGAATTGTAGGAAAACGGGAGCTGTCAGCCACGCCAACGCAGATCACGTTGAAGGGAGAAGCCGGAGGGGTTGTTCGGTCGTTCGCAATCTTATCGAACACCGGAACGTTGCCAGTGGCAATCTCTTCTATATCTCTACAGAACAACTCGCCAGAACTTCAGGTTCGCACTCCTGATCGGAGCGTAATCGAGCCGGGCAGCTTTGAATTTGTGGAGTTGACATGGTTCAGCGGAAGCAGTTCGGTCAGCGACGCTTTGGTTGTAGAGAGTAATCGAGTTGGGGGAACGTTGGTGATTCCGATTAACGGAATCGTCTCCGGTGCAGAACGAGATCAGGTCGACCCATTCGGCATCTCTGCCAGAGGAGTTGCGGGTGAGGAAGCAAGTGATCTACAGATCTGGCCAAATCCAGCTCGGCAGATGGTCTCAATTACGGGAGACCTTGCAGGGTTGAGTGAGGGGAAAATCTACGACGCGGCGGGACGAGTTATCTATCGATTCGATCTGAAGAGTGTGGGAACATCGTTCGATGTTGGCAAGATTCCTCCCGGCTTCTACATGGTGCATCTCTCGGGTGAGAGTGGAAGCCGGACGTTGCCGATCACGATTCTTCGGTAAGAAGTATTCACTGGCTCTCGTTAGCACCCCGATGATGGTCTTTGCAGGATTGGTTGAGCAACAAGCGAAGATCAGGACTCATAGTAACCCCCGACTTCGAGTCGGGGAAAATGAAGGGGGATCTGGGCAAAAAACGGCTTGAAGCCGTTTCTTCCTCTCTTGATGTTCATAGGCACCCCGATGAATCGGGGTGTTAATCTGAGGCAGCAGAGGGGAAAGAGGTAGAATCGATCAGGAGGGATTGCGACAGCGTTGATGGTGTCGCAATCCCTCCTCTCGGTTTACTTGCCTCGTAAGTTAATCGGCACAAATCAGAACTCTACTCTGAACCCGCCAACTGGGAAGAGGCCGATCTGGTTCTCGACTCGTACTTCTCCACTCCGCGCATCGTAGAACCGCGCTAAGACGTTATCCTGATTCAACAAATTCTCTACACTGAAGAAGCTGCTGATCGACCAGGTACGGAAGTTATGCCGGAAGTCGACGCGGAAGTCGAGGCGGGAGTAGTTCGGATTCCGCTCGCCGAAAGGATTGGCGTCGTCGAGTATCGTTGTGTTGAAGAGGGCGGAACGCTCTAAGTCAATCGGTGTGTAGGGAGCACCACCTGCTACCGAGTAACGTCCGCTGAAGTCAATCTCGAACCCATCACTCAGCTTCCACTCGTAGCCTCCTAAAACGTTTGCGATAAACCGATTGTCGAAAGCACCAAATCGCCAGACGCCATCCGAGCCTTGATATTCCTGCCTAATCAACGAACCTGTTGCCAACAAGTACCAGCCATTCCGAAAGTGCTTCGTCAAGGATAGCTCTGCTCCATACGTGCGTCCCTTCCCACCATTCTTCAGTGGGAATGTCACCACAGTTCCAAAGTCGGCTCCCGTGTTTAGGAGTGAAAATCCATCCAGCTCATCGGCACGAACTGGAGCGTCGGAAATCTCTTTATAGTATCCTTCTACTTTCAGCAGAACATCTCGTGTGGGCGCGTGGGTGTAGCCGAGAATGTAGTGAACTGCCTGCGTGAAGTCGAGGTCTTCGTTGCCGTAAGCGAAGTAGATCGGGAGAGGATGCGACTGCCGGTGAAGGCTAACCCCGGAACTGAGCGTTCCCCGATCGCTCACCTTCCACGAAACTCCAAACCGAGGCTCTATCGAAGTCTGGCCATCCACGCCGAGATATTGTGCGTGAACTCCTGTGTTGAACTTTAGTTCAGGAGTTGGTCGCCACTGCCAGTTGATGAAGTTGAGCGATTGAACGGCCTCCCCTTTCTCTTTGAGTAGATAGATGTTGCTGTTGAACTCATCCCGAACTGAGAAACGCTCTTCGAAG
The DNA here is from genome assembly GCA_050248595.1 of Kapaibacterium sp. (SeqCode). Lineage (GTDB taxonomy): Bacteria > Bacteroidota > Ignavibacteria > OLB7 > OLB7 > JAGWAZ01. Next base: position 21,614 of record JBFWSB010000012.1, on the reverse strand, counting down.
AGATCATACCCTAACAAACGCCCTTCAACCCCAGCGGTAAACCAGTGGTTTCTACTCGGTGCATAGGAGAGACGGTATTGAGCGGAGAGACGTGACTCTGTTGAGTTCCGCTCGAACCAGCGATCCGCAGCCAGCACGTTGTTCGCGTTGTCGGTTGTCAGCGAATCGAGGTCGAGTCCGTATGTAGCACTCACCCGACTTACGGTGAGCTTCCCCGACATCTTACTCGACATCAGATTTGTCCAAGTAAGACCAACCACCGAGAGGTTGTTCCTGTTGTAGATGTCGAAGTCGCCGGTAAAGACAGAGTCGTTGTCGCTGTCAAGAATCTCAATTGAGCTTTGTCCGATGATAGCGACAGCGTCGACAATGTTCTGGTCATCAATCGGCAGGTGTAGTTTTGCGCTGAAGTCATCATATCTCGGCACACCGTCGAAGCCGATACTAATGCCGAGCAGATCGAAGACTTCAATTGTTGACTTGCGGTAACTGGCGAGGAAGGAGGCTCCGTCGATGCCGGGAATTGGTCCTTCGGCCATCCCCTCAAAACCACCGAATCCCATCTGGGCTACCAGTTCGTATTTCTCGGTATTTCCATCCCGCGAGTGAAGGTCGAAAACACCGGAGAGCTTGTCGCCATATTCCGCCGGGAAGGCTCCCGTCAGAAAATCGCTATTGTCGAGCAGGTTCGTATTCAGGGCATTGACTGGTCCACCAGTTGATCCCTGCGCAGCAAAGTGATTTGGGTTTGGGATGTCGATGCCATCCAGCTTCCAAAGAAGTTCCGAGGGGGAACCACCTCGAATGATAATGTCGTTACGACGATCATCTGTATTGAAAACACCGGCAAAATTTCCTGCCATACGTGCTGGGTCTTCTCTGCTCCCAGCAAACCGGGTAACGTCGTCGATGTTGAACACCGTTGCACTAATCGTTGTCCGCTCGTTCAACGCCTCCAGTGCCGTTCTGCCAGTGACGGTTACTCCCTGGGTTTCTTCCACCGCCGGTTCCATGGCAATCTCCAAGATTGTTTGCCGAGCAGTAGTCAAGGTCACCACCGTAGTGAATGGTTCAAACCCAAGTGAGGTAATCACCACCGTCTGCCGACCAATCGGAACGTTCTCAACGCGGAAGGAGCCGTCGGCCAATGAAACCCCACCAAGCTTTGTTCCGACAATCCTTACAGTACCCCCCGGAATGGGTTGTCCCGTTTGCCCATCTCGCAATGTGCCGCGAATCGTTTGTGCCAGACCCTCACCCTCCACCACTACCTCAGTCTCAACTTCCTGTGCAGAGGCCACGCTGCCGAGGAGAACATATCCTGCCACTGCAAGGAGAGCTACCATTATCTTCAGCAATCTCTCAAACTGTCTACTCTGTAGGTTGTTTTCCATGATTCATTCTTTTTTTTGTTGATAGGAAAGGTAATAATCATCGTATTTTATGTGAACACCGTTCAGCGTTATGGCAAAAAAAATCTCACTCCATTTTGGCTATTCCAAAGTTGAACGCAGCCTCGAGCACTCCTCTGATCTGCGATTTTGGGATCATCGGAAGTCGATTGCGGATTGCTAAGGAGACGAGACCGTGACACATCCCCCAGAAGTAGAGGGCAGCAGTTGGCACGTCAGTATCTGCTGGGAACTTCCCGGCATCCACACACTCCCGCACAGTCTCACTCAGCAATCCGAAGGAGTTCATCCCCTCCTCCCACTTATCTTTTGCCTTGATTGTTTTTGCAGGGGAGTTCATGATGAACATCAGTTCGTAGAGACCGGGATTTGCGAGGGCAAATCGGATGTAGGCTCTCCCCCCCTTCACTAAGCGCTCCCAGGGATCACCATCTCCGGCCATCACCGAAAGAGCTTTGTAGAACTTCTGGAACGCCACGTGGTGGAGAGCAAAGATGATTTCGTCCCTATCACTGAAGTAGAGGTAGATTGTGCCGGGACTATACTCGATAGCGTCGGCAATCTTCCTCATCGAGACGTTCTCATATCCCTCACTCAGAAAAAGCTCCATTGCTTTCTTCAAAATCAGGTCGCGCATTTCCTTGCGCTCTCGCTCTCGTCGCTCAGTAGTTCCCATTAAGATATTTCTTTGCTGTTCGACCAAATCCTCTGAACACTGTTCAGAGAATGGTCGCAATTTAGGGAAATTGTTTGAGTAAAGTCAAGAGGTGAGGAAAGAAAACTTTGTGGGGAAAGAAAAACTGCTCTCAATCCTAACTCCTCTTGCTGGGAAGAGCTGTTCTCGGAGTCTGGGAAATCGCTCATTTAGTTCTTTCGGCGATCTCTTCTGTAGGGTCGCAGTGGAATCAACAACCACTTCTTCACCACAAAGTTCATTGCTGTGCCGAACGAGGGGAGTAAATTCTATTGCCTGATAACCTTAGCATTCCGAACTTCGCTCCGAAGATTATGATCTGGATTGGCTACACAACGATATACCGCGAGGGGGGGAAACAGTTCGCCCGAGCTGCCCAGACAATGGCGCGGGAGAAAGAAGAATCGGGCAGAGTGGTTCTCTGCGAAGCAGTGGAATCGAAGGGTGAGTTTCTCGAAGCGATGAGAAGGATTGAGGAGAGTGGAGAGAGAATTGATGAGCTTCACTTTATCGGGCACAGCGGGGTCTTCGGCATTATGTTCGGAAGTCGCCAGTGGCCGGAACAGTTTAGCCCACACGAGTGGCGCACAGCCTCGATCCCCTTCGCTCCGAACGCAAACGCATTCTTCCACGCTTGCAGAACTTCGCGGTGGTTCACTCGTTTCTTCGCTGAGACCTTCCAAGTGAGAACGCACGGCTACTACTGGTATACCTGTTTTTCTCGATCCCCCTCACGTTTCCTCCCCGACCATTCCTCCCAAAGTAGTGCCCCACTCTACGTCATCAGCATTAAAGGAAAGAAATCTCACGGCTTAATCGGCTCCGCCCTGAAATACTCAGGGATTGCAAAGCCAGAACCGATGGTAGCTTTTGATCCGGAGGCGACAGTACCTGACAGGAGCTACGACGCAGTCTCCAGACTCTACGACAAGACGTTCGCCGACATTACTGTGCGAGAAGATGAGTGGAGTTGGTTGGGAAAACACCTTCCCACAAAACAACCACTCCGGGCACTCGACATCGGCTGTGGGAACGGGGCACTTTTAGCCGAACTCTCTTCAAAACTCACACTCGGCGTTGGGGTCGACGCTTCAAAAGAGATGGTGGAGCGGGCGCGTGAACGCTTTAAAGATCAGAAGCAGTTGCAGTTCGCGCAGGTAACTGAGCCGAGGCTGCCGTTCGATGACCAGTCATTCGATGTAGTTCTCTCCTTCATGTCGTTTCGCTATCTCGACTGGGATCCGATTATGGCGGAGATTCGGCGAGTTCTTGCTCCGGGAGGAAAGATTCTGATTGTCGATATGGCGGCCTCTCCATTTCGACTTCGGGAGAGCTTCGCCTTCATCCGTTCAAAGATTCGCCACGCTCGGGGACGCCGTAAACACCCTGAGTTTGCTCAGAACTTGGAGGCACTGGTAAGCCATCCTGACTGGAAGGAGATGGTGCGGTATAACCCGGCGCGGGCAGAGCACGAGTATCGCTGGTATTTAGCAAGTCGATTCCCCGAGGGAACAATCGAAACGCTCAACATCGGTTGGACACACCGGCTGCTCGCATTCGACTCAGGCCCGCTACAGCCGGGAGAGACAGCACCGCTTTCGTATCCGTGAAATCAACGTGGGGAATTAGAAATTCAAAATGCGGAGAAGTGTGCCGTTAGCAGTTAGCAGTATCGTGAAGCGGTATTAAAAATGAAGAGAGGGAATTTGCAGTTGTTTGAATCGACAATTCCGGCTTTTGCATTTTTAGTTTTGAATTTTTAATTCCTAATTCTTTCATGCTCGGCATTCTTGATTGGGGAATCGGCGGACTCGGCTTCTATTCGCGGTTGAAACGTGAACGGCCTGATGCTGCGGTGATCTATCTCTCCGATGCTGGATACACACCTTATGGAAAGCTCAGCCACCAAGTGCTTCTCAACCGAGTAACTTTGGCTGTTGAATTCTTAATGGCGGAGGGTGCAACTCAGGTTGTTGTCGCCTGCAACGCAGCCTCCACTGTTCTCCCCTCAGTTTCCTCGTCGATTAACGAAAACGTTCTCGGCATTATCGGCTCGGGAATAGAGATGGTGAAGCGTGCTAACCTTCGGAACGTTGGGATTGTTGGTGGAGAGCGGACAATACGGTCTGGAGAGTATCAGCGAAACTTGGCCGCCGCTGGGGTGCTGGCACGAGGCCGAATCGCGCAGCCACTATCGGGCATGATTGAGCGGGGAGAACATCGAAGCGAGAAGTTTCGGCAGGAGGTAGATCGCATTGTTCGACCGTTGAAAGGGAGCGAGGGTCTGTTGCTTGCCTGTACACACTACCCGGCTGCGCTGGAGACATTCCAGCAAATTCTTCCCGGCACTCAACTTCTCGACCCTGTCAACCATCTCCTGCAACATATCCTGAACACCTACAACTTCCAGTCCTCACATCAGAACGATACTATTCTCACAACAGGTATCGTAGACGACATGGCACGGGGAGCACTTGCTGCGTTCGGACTACAGCTTTCCCAGATTAGCAAAGTAACGTTGGACTGAACCGAAACAGGTTCTACGGTTTCTTCACTTCAACACAATCTATTTGTTGATCTCCTCACCCTATCGTGTATATTCTTCGGTATGTGTTAGAGAAGCTCTGAAATCATAACATCGCAATGCACATTCCTCTTCTCGCAGATATTACGATCATCTTCGCTGTCTCGATTGGTGTTCTCTTCCTCTTCCATCGGCTCGGCATTCCAAGCATCGTCGGCTTTCTGCTGACAGGAATTCTCGCAGGCCCACACGGCTTCGGTCTGGTTGCCGCCGACAAAGAGGTTGAGATTCTTGCAGAGATTGGTGTGATCCTTCTCCTCTTCACTATCGGCCTCGAGTTTTCTTTGAAGGGTCTCTGGAAGGTGAAGCGGGCAGTCATGTTGGGGGGATCGTTGCAGGTGGGAATAACAATCGCTTTGGTGACAGTGATTGCAACCTTCTTCGACGTGAGTCTGAATCAGGCACTCTTCCTCGGCTTTCTGGTTGCTCTCAGCAGTACTGCCATTGTACTGAAGGCTTTGCAAGATCGCTCGGAAATAGACACGCCGCAGGGACGAACAATCCTCGCTATTCTCATCTTTCAGGACATCATCATTGTCCTGATGATGTTGGCTGTTCCGATTTTGGCAAATCCTTCTGAGGCCGATCCAGTGAAGATCGGACTACTCCTCGGCAAAGGAGTTGGCGTTGTCACATTGGTGCTGATAGGGGCACGATACCTTGTGCCGAAATTGTTGAACGCCGTGGTCTACACGCGAAGCCGCGAACTCTTCCTGCTGACTGTTGTCCTCCTCTGCTTTGCAACAGCTTGGCTCACGTCGCAGGTTGGACTCTCCTTAGCACTCGGCGCATTTCTTGCTGGATTGGTTATCTCCGAATCAGAGTACAGTCACCAAGCGTTTAGCATCATTATTCCCTTTCGGGATACGTTCACCAGTCTATTCTTCGTCTCGGTCGGTATGTTGCTCAACCCAGAGCTTCTGCTAAGCCATCCTCTTCCAATTATCGGTGGAACGCTCGGCGTCTTCTTCCTGAAGTTCATCGCTGCCTCAACGGCGTCGGGGACACTTGGGCTATCGACACGGGTAGTGCTGTTGAGTGGACTTGGGTTAAGTCAGATTGGCGAATTCTCCTTCATCCTGTCGAAAGTTGGGATGGACAATCAGTTGATCTCTACTGAGATCTACGGCATCTTTATCGCAATCTCCGTCCTCTCGATGGCGGCTACACCTTTCGTCATCAACGCAGCCCCCGGATTGGTAGACACGCTGGTTCGAAGAGGCTTGCCGAAATGGCTTCGCTTTGAAGGGAGTGGTAAGGAAGGAGGAGAAGAACTTCTTCCTCCGCTGCAAAATCACATCGTGATTATCGGCTATGGATTGAACGGATCGAACGTTGCCCGGGCTGCACGACATGCACAAGCAGAATATGCTATCGTTGAACTGAATCGAGAACTTGTGCGCACTGGCAGAGAGGCAGGTGAGCAAATTCACTTCGGCGATGCAGCTCAGGAGGGAGTGCTGCAACGAGTTGGGATCGAACGGGCACGAGTGGCCGTTGTTGTAATCTCTGACCCAATTGCCACACGCTCGATTGTTGCCAGCGCAAGGCAGATGAACCCAGGAATTCACATCATTGCCAGAACTCGCTTTGTCAAGGAAGTTGAGGAACTGTTCCACTTAGGTGCGAACGAGGTGATACCGGAAGAGTACGAAACTTCAATCGAAATCTTCGCCCGCGTCCTTGCCTGCTACCATCTGCCGAAGAATGAGATCGAAGAGTTTATTGCCAAGGTTCGAGCAGAAGGCTACGAGATGCTCCGCTCAAGTAGCACCTCCAGCACAAACATTCTCACCTCACCACTCGACCTTCCCGACGTTGAGATTGAATCTATCCGCATTGCGGAAGGTTCTGATGCTGACGGAAGGACTCTGGCAGAACTTGATCTGCGGAAGAAGTTTGGCGTCACCTTGTTGGCAATTCGGAGAGAAGGAGAGATGCTCTCCAATCCTTCAGCCGAGACGCTTCTACTGCGAGACGATCTTCTGATTCTCTTCGGAAGTCCATCGGAGTTGCGAGGAGTTTATGCTCTCTGTAGTAGTAGTGGGTGATAGTGCCAGTAGAAGAGGGTATGAGAAAGGAAGAAGGTAATCGTAAACTGAATTCATGTGCTTTGCATACTCTCAACTCTACCCTCTTCAAGACTTGACGCAGGCTGAAGACCTGCGCCTACCATTCCATTACCCATACACTCCCACACTCACGTACTCATACACTCTACGAACTCTACACACTCTTCCTCAACTTCCCCGATCCCCAATCCATCACCAAAACCAAGATGATAATGACAACGAGAATCATCGAGACGTTCTGGTATTGGAACTGGCGGATGTTATCTAACAGAAGGAAGCCGATGCCTCCAGCACCGACGATACCGAGAACAACGGCAGAGCGGATGTTGAGTTCCAGACGGTAGAGAGTGTAGGAGATGAGGTAGGGGAGAACTTGCGGAATCACTCCCCAACGAACAACCTGAGCACGGTTTGCGCCGACCGATTCGAGTGCTTCAATTGGGCCACGATCTGTCGACTCGATTGCCTCGGTGAAGAGCTTGCCGAGTGAACCGATGGAGTGGAACGCAATGGCGAGCGCACCGGCAAGTGGACCGAGTCCAATGGCAGAGACGAAGATAAGGGCGATGATTAGTACATCAATTGAGCGGTCGAAGTTGAAAAAGAAGCGGGTGATAAGTCCTAAGAAGAATGAGGGACTTGCATTCCGCGCCGCTAAGAATGAGAGTGGAAGAGCAACGATGAGGGAGAGGAGTGTCCCAACCCAAGCAATCTGCACGGTGACAAGTGCCTGCCAAGCAACCTCACCAAGAATCTCCCAGTTGAACGGCCAAAGTCCAGAGAGGAACTGACCGAAGGCATCCCGCACAAAGAAGCCCTTGTATATCTCCGCCAAGCTAAACTCGGTTACCTGAAACGACCAGATCGTAAAGGCAACCGAGAGAAGAAGTAGTGTGTAGAAGAATGGACGCCGCGACATTGGTTTGTTGAATTCAAAAGTAAAAATTCAAAAATGGAGTAGATATGTTAGACAGATCACTACAGCCCCTACAGCCCTCCCTCATTTTTAATTTTGAATTCTTAATTCCTCAATTCACCGGTGTCTCGATAACAATACCGACTGTACGGGAATAGAACCGTCCCTCGGGAAGATCGTTGTTGTAGAGTTCGGTATTCTCACCCCCTCCAACTGCGTTTTCAACCGGGACGCGAAGTTCCTTCGCCGTGTTCTGCGCACGCTCAGTTGAGAGCTTCAAGTTATGCTCTGCTTCGCCGAGACGGTCAGAGTAGCCGACAATCTTCACCGTCGATTCCGCTTTGATTCGATCACGAATCTCCTTTGCAATCTTCTTGCTCGGTGGGGAGAGCTTCGCGCTGTTGAACTCGAAGGTAATCAGGTTAAATCGGTCGTAGACAATATCGTCCAGGGTATCCTGACGCTTCCGCTGAATCGTGATCTGCTCCACCGGCAACTGCGTTACAGCCGACTCGGTCTGTCCCTGCCCATCGCGCAGACTGAGCACCATCGTCAGCGGTTGTTGGCGACGTGGGATGTTAGAAGGATCTTCCTCAATATTCCAATCGAACTTCTCTGGTACATTCCCCTCGCCACTGTACTCCTTCAGGAGTTGTGGTCCTTGGCGAATCTGCAACGACCAATTCTCGATACCTGCATCGGCTGTATAGTTTGTCTTCACTCGAATCGTAGGTGGGTCGACGGTGCGGAGCGTGTCGTCCGTTGTCACCGGTTCGAGAAGTGACTCCCGATTCGAGACAATCTCGACACGACGATTTTCCTGATCGCCATCGGTTGAATCTGGGTTGGATGGAAGTGAGGGAAGGTTCCGATCTTTCAGGTCAATTCTTCCCGGCTCAATCCCCCAACGCTCTGTCAGATAGTTCTTAACGCTCTCGGCACGTCCCTTCGAAAGGGCGCGATTCCCCTCCTCTACTCCTTCGTTCGCGTTCGTTCCGGTCAACGTAATCTTTGCCGCAGGATCGGCCTTCATACGAGCACCAATGATGTTCAAAATCTGATGGTAGACCGCAAGGGTTCCCTGATCGCGCAGCATGTCGTAGTTGAACTTGCTCGAAGCATCTCCGCCGTACTGCACGTAGCGTGTCGGAATTGTCGATGAGTTTTCTTCGAAGAAGATGTAGTTCAACATCGCATGTGTCTGCGTGTTGATGAACTCCTCCACAGTAATCTGAAGTATCTCTTCTTCTACCCCTGCTCTGGTAACCCCGACCGCCTTAACGTTTGCCGCAATCACAGGTAGCGAAGGTGGCGGCGGTGGCTCTGCCGGTGTTTCTGACGGTGGAATCGGTGGAACAGGTTTTGGCAGAGGGAATGAATATTTGAGTGCGACGCCTGCACGAATCTGGTGAACATACCAGTCAAGATCACTCCGAACCGGGGCGAACGGGAAAGAGTAGGTTAGCTCTGGAACCAGTAGAAGCGTTCGGTCGGCATTCATCGGCAATTCGTAGTCGACGCCGAGAAGCGCATTCACTTGGAACGTTGTCTTTGCAATATCTCCAGAGGCCTGATTCCTGATACGACTCACACTTCCGTCCGGCATAATGAATGCTCCGGAGGATGGTTCGGTCAACTCCTCTTGCTGAGTAAAACTTTTGCCGACGAAGAATCCTACTTGAGGTCCTAACCTAAAGGTGACAGGTGCTGAGATTGGCCGCCATCCAATTGTAGCACTTCCACCAATCTCGCTAAGTCCAGCATCCAGCAAATATTCTGAGATACCACTTGCTGTGTCTGACTCGCCAACGAGAACAGGGCCGATGTTCGCCTGAGTCTTCAAGTTCGCACCAACGGAACTGTATCCGGCACGAAACTCCATGAACCACTTTGGAGAGAGTGGAAGTTCAAAAAGGAAACCACCGCCGAAGCCGAAACCTAAATCTCCACCGAAAGCAGTCGAGTCGTTCAAACAGCAGGCAGGTGCTTCGGGAATACCGAAGAAGGAGCCAGCGTGGAGATTTAACCCGAGACCTCCGTAGAAGCCAATGCGGGGCTGCATCTCCTGCAACGCCAAACGCTCAGCCGGAGAAAGTCTCTCCTCCCCTCCATTCTGATCTTGTGCAACAAGTAGAAGAGAAGATAGACAGAACATTCCCCAAATGAGAACAAGTTGTCGAACGATGGATGACTGCTTTCGTATCATATCTGTCGATAAGGATTTCGATTGTTGATTGATGGACATACCATCACGCAAAGGCGCAAAGAGCGCAAAGGAGATCACTGCTGCTCCCTACTCTTTAACTCTCGACGCATAGAACTTAGCACTCTCTACTGATCCCAACGCAACCTAAAGAGTTGCGGCTGCTGTCTTCAACTGGCAGGAGCAAAAGTTTTTGCTCCCTACGATTCTACAAACTCTCCACTCTACAAAGCCTGACGCAGGCTGAAGACCTGCCCCTACCATTACTCCTACACTCTACTCTCTAAGAACTCTCCACTCTATAAACTCTACGAACTTTATTTAACTACTACCATCCGCTTCACGCTCCGCTGCGTTGGCGTTGTGAGAACAGCGAAGTAGATGCCGGCTGGCTGAGGTTCTGCATCCCAGGTTGCAACGTGCGCTTGCACTGATAGATCGGCCACATCCAACAGTGTGGCGACCTTGCGACCAAAGATGTCGTAGACTTCGAGTGATGTCTTTCCATTCTCTACTGTCTCAAACTCAATCTCGGTTACGTTGCTAAAAGGATTCGGCGCAACAGTCTTAATGCCGAAAAGTCCCTCAACCCTGATAAGTCGATCCCCACCAACTGCACAGTACCCCTGCAACGTGAACTCTCCATCCTCCGTCGAGGTGACCACTTCTCCGTCGATCCACTCAGGGTTTTCGAGCACAATTGGGGTCGCAACGTCGTTCCCGAGAAGAACCACAGCCTTCATCCAGCCGAGCGTGTCGGGTGCTGCCGGGAGAGGATCATTCTTCAACTCAACGCGAACTACGCGATCATCTCCCACTAATCTGTTCGAGACTATCGATCCACTGGTTGCCGTTGCCTTGGCCGTACCGTTAGTAAACTGTACGTCAACTGGCAGAAGCATCGATCCGTTGAAGCGGAGATCAATCTGAAGTGTGGTAGCACCAACATCAGCAATCGCCTGCGACTCTTCTAAGACAATTGGAATCAGGATCTCTTCTCCCGGCTCTCCAGCAACTGTCTTTGGAATCGAGATCAACGTCTCACCCTGCAATCCTTCTCCTGTCAGCGGCACACGCATTTCTCCATCGCAAGGGAGGGAGAAGAGACCGACAAGCGTATCGTTGTAGACCTGTGATCCTGTCGGCGTAAACTCTACGCGCACGTCGATTGAGGAGTTTGGTGGAATCACCAGTGGTGTTGGTGTCAGCAACCGGAAGGGAGCACTCACTCTCGGGTTGAGAATTGTGATCGTATCCTCGGACGTATTCGTCAACGTCACCGGCAACGTGCTCGACCCACTAACCACAACTGTGCCGTAGCTCACCAGGGCAGGGCCTACAACTTGCGGCGACGTTCTGGTTCCAGTTACCGGGATCTGCATCAACCCCTGCCTTGGATCATCGCTTTCTATTTCAAGCGTTGTGCTCTTCACACCATCCGGTGCAACGTTAGCCGGGATAAAGCGGACGAGAACGTCGATAGAATCAACAATCTGCGGAACGCCACGCTGCAAAGTTGTGGCGAGCGTTTTCGAGACTGAGATAATCTCAAACCCAGGGAGGTCTCCCCCCACAAGGCGAATATCGTTCACTGTCAAGTCAACCGGACCAACACTGAAGATTGTCAAGCTAAGCGTGTCTTCTTCACAGTAGTAGACTTTGCCGAAGTCGAGATTGCTCTGCGGCACGTAGATGTTCGAACGGATTCCTTCGCCTCGCAAGTCAACGCAAATCAACGTATCGCACGGCTCTGAAATTTGGAAGCAGAGTTTGCCGGTGTAGACTTGCTCCTGATCGGGAGTAAACGTTAAGTCAACCGGAAGCGTTCCCCCGGCAGCCTGCACTTGAGCCGGGAAGGTCGGTGTGGTAACAATTTCGAAGGTAGGGGAGGCCGAAGGAGGATCGATGTAGATGTTATCAATCACCAGTTCCTCGCTTGGCAACGCATTTGTGTTGTTCGTCAGCTGAACTGTGGCCGACCGTGGTAGCCCTAAGTTTGTCGCCCCAAAGTTGACGGGCGAAGGAGTAACGTCAACCTCAAGCTGTCGACGAGTAGCACTCAGCTTCACTCGCCACTCCTGATTGCAACGTCCGTTAAAGAGAACCAGAACGTCCTCGTATGTCTCCCCGACATTTGGCGCGTTGGCTGGGTCGAGCGTAATAATCAACTGCTTCTTTTCATCGATAGCTAAGTTGTACGGCGGCAACGGACTGACGCGGAAGATCCCCCCCTTTTCAAAGCTTCCCGTGATATCTCCTTCAACTGTTCCAGCATTTACCAGAATGATCGTGTCTTGTGCCGGACCACACTGGTACACACTTCCTATGTGAAGTGAATCTGGCACAGGGTCTCCAGCAACCGTCTGCAACTGCACAACTGCTCTGTCAAACTTGAGCGTTACAGCAATCCAGAGGGTATCCTGCAGAGTAGCATCTTTTTCTCGCCAGACGATTCCGATACTGTCAGTGCCAGTGCCAGAGGCTGGATCCCAAGAGATGGTAAACGTTCTGGTGCGGCTTGTCTCACTTTGAGTTGTGAGAGATTGAAGGGTCAGGTCTGTCGTCACCTTGTTGTTCACGCTGAACCATTCAAGCAGATCGACAACCACACCACCGCAATTCCTCAACGTCACTTGCTGCAACACCGGTTCTGGATCGATTGAACAGGAGTCGGCAATCAACGTAACGTCAACGATACTTGAGGATAAGCAGACGTTAACCCCCTGCCCTCGCAGTTGAAGCGGATCAACGGTGTTGCAGGGGCCTTCTACATTTAACTGGAGCGTCGCTATATAGTTGAGCGTATCGGTCGGCAAAAATTCAATTGTAATGTCGAGCGTTTCACCCGGTTGTAGCACAATCCCTTTCAGCGATGCAGGATTCGTAATCCTGTAGATATTATCGGCTGGAGTTATCGAAGGATTGTCCAAGGTCATTGCTGACTGACCATTATTCTGGATCGTGATAACCTGCGAGAATGATCGGTTCACAACTGTCCGTGGGAACTGAAGGTTGCCTGCAGTTGCACTTGCCGGAGCAATAACATCCAACTTCACCTGTACACCTTCACCCCTCAAGTAGACCACGTATCGATTCTTACAACCATCAGTGATAACAACCGAATCGAAGAAAGGACCGGGATTGCGTGGAGCAAATTCAAATACAAGTGCAGCCGAGTCACGGATGATCTGATCCATCGGATCACGGAACGAAATCGGCGTTGCTACTGGTCTTATACGTCTGTACGGACTTGTTGCAAGCAGAGAAGAGAGACTTTCAATCTGGAATGCCTGAGAATTTCCCCGAAACAGTGCCATAGCAGAATCAACAACCTTTGATCCGAGACAGACTTTACCAAAGTCGATTGTTGTTTTAGAGAAGGTTAGCTCGGCAAGTTGCTTGCGGGTAGCAAGATCAACCACAACCGTATCAAAATTATCGCGTGGGTCGTTAGAGATAATAAGAAGCTTGGCTGTGTGTGTTCCAGGAACACCTGCAGCCCGAACTAATACCGGAATAGTATCAGAAAATCCTTGAGGTTTGTATGCGAGTCCACCCGGCGTTGCCAGCCCGGCAGGACTTACAACAGTGAAGATGCCGGGCGTTGACTCATTCACAATTTGCGTACGAACGCGGAGGGAATCAGAACCAATGCTTCTAAAGTAAAAAACGATGGCTGTGTCGGCATTGAGGCAAAATCCTGTGTTCCCAAAGTTCCCAAAATTTGTTGACGGGATTGGATCAATCATCGGCAACGCATCCACCTTCACAATGTTTGCGGCAACTTGCGAGGAGATATAGGTGGGAACAGCATCGTATGGGGCATTAGAAAGAGCCCCGTTCACTTGTTGAAACGCTGCGATGTAGTAATACCCTGTTCCGTCATTCGCCAACAGATCGAGGTTCCAGCGACGGCCATTATAGGTTGGTGTCCCTTGAGGCACCCAGTTACCGGTTTCACTCCGCATGTAGACGACTATCTGACTGGAAGGGTCGCGCGTACCAGAGAGAGGGATAATCGATTGACTGTAGGTCAGGGTATCGGTTGTTGGACCGATAGAGGATGAAGCTCCTGCCGTAAAGGTAGGAGGGTTTGCCGTAAATCCGTCGTATCGGGCACGTCCAACAGAGCCGTTGCCACTACCATTCGTCCCCGCACTTCCTCCCGCTACCTGGTACACCCCGGCTGAAGCGGTAGAACCTCCCTGAACTTTTGCCCCGAGCATAATAGCTCCTCCCGATCCCCCTCCCCCGGCAATAGTCGAATACCCGGCTCCTCCAGAAGCACCATTTGCGAGAATGGTTGCCTGCGTATTCATCTGCCCCATTGAGTAGATGGCAATTGCACCACCACCTCCTCCTCCATATCCACCACAGTTCCCGAAAGAGCGGGGATTGCCGGCAGCACCACCTGACCCTCCAGCAAAGGGAACCAGTTGGGCATTCCCATGTCTTTTTCCGGCTGTCGACGAAGTTCCGGATCCAGTACCATTCGATCCGTCCGCACTATACCCACCACCACCACCACTTGAGCCAACTCCAGTAAGACCACCAGTTTGTCCCCCCGTAGCTGCCCCCCCATACCCTCCGGTTGACCCTGCACAGAAATTCTCACCACTTCTACCGAAGGGATGCCCAGTTCCTCCTCCAGCACCTTCTGGATTTGTGCATTCAGCACTTCCCAATGCAACCGGCACGCCACTCAGTCCTCCCCCACCACCTCCACTCCCTGAACCATGATTTTGGGGAGTGCTGTTTCCAAAGGAAGCAGCATTTTGCCCACCACCTCCTCCTCCAGTATACCCATCACCTCCGGTAGTTCCGTTCCTCCCCCCCGGCGCATCACAAACTTCACCACCGCCGCCGCCGCCGCCCGGTCCACCATTACGTCCATTGCCGCTTACATCGATTGTTACCGGACCAAGGTTTACACCATTTTGCGCAATTATGATAAAAGGAAGATAACCTTGGTTCCCTGCAAGGAATCCATAATCAGTAGTGGAGACAGTATACGTACCTCCACTGGCAATTGAGAGAGAACTCACAATCATTGCTCCCCGCTCCGAACGTCTTCCGTAAACGCCATCGCCACCAATTGGCCCCCCTGCAGTAAGCGTTAACGGAGCTGGAATAACGACATTGAAAGTCAGGTTAGAGGAGCCATCAGGTGTTGTCACTTGAAGCTGCGCCCCCCCTGTGTTGGGAATACCTGGTTTTACATAGATCTGCGTGGAAATCAATCTACCGTCCCAACTGACAACCAAAGGCCCTACTATTATCTTGTCAGCAAAGAGGCCGATAGGCTGCACGTTAAATGCGTCGGTCGGTCGATTCAAGTAGATACCGTCGACACCGAAACGAAACCTGGCATCGTGGGCAGCCACAATTTCGACGTAGGTATTCATCCCGGCTGCCCCAACATCGGGAAAGATGTAGCGGAGATCGGGCTGTGCCGATGCCATGTTGCCGAGAATCAGCAGAAAAAGAAGAATCGAGCAAAGAGATAGAAATCGCATAACGTCTTCACAAAAGCAAATATCGTGCCCTCATTCATGTCACGACCGGACATTGGACCGCTCAGAGTCCAATATCGCCATCTGGATTAAAAAACGACCGAAGAGGAGTCCGAAAGATACGGAAGAAAGTGTGGGTAGCGGTAATGGGAAGGGAATTTTGAGAAGAAGAGACATTTAGAGGAAAAAAGTCAGAGGGAGCAGGGTAATCACCATATTCGAGTAGAGCAGCCATAGCGACTGAGAGCATTGGCTGAATTAAAGTCCACTCTACTGACGAGCCCTGAGCATCCAACCAAAATACTCAGCAGAAAGTGCGTCTTGATTCCAATCATCTAAACAGTTGCGAACTGACATGGCCACATTGATATAGGCCCCTTGGGTGGATAATACGAATGGAAGTTCCACGACCATGTTATACTCAACTGAAGTGGCTTTTACAATCCACTTTCCATCAACCGCTCGTCGAAAAGACTCGCCAAGAAAAGCACACAATAGTCTGAATTTCTCAGGTGAAAGAAAGTCTTCTGCGTTCCTCTCTACTATTCGATCAACTTCTTCCATTTCATCAACAGAGATTAGCGTCTTCGCGTGCAATTGTGATTCATCTTCAAGGAATTCACGTTTAAACTGGCTACATAGAGCCTCACAATTGTGAACAAAAGCTTCAGCATCTGGCAAAAGGAAACTCATTCTCAATGGATCTTCATCAGGTGTTGGCATTCCCATTACCTTTAGTGCTTCATCAAAATCTTTGAATGGAACGGCACCATCCCAAGTCTTTACTAAGACACTTCCATCAGTCAGGCGGACAATCCCATCAAGAAAATTGGGATGCTCTTCTTCCCTCAAGGAAGAATCACTTGTTAGAATTGAGAGCAATTCATCTTTGCTAATCCTTGTCCTTTTCACCATGCAGAATCACTTCATTTTGGATATTCATTATATCCTCTGGATATGTAGAATCGGATATTAATAAGAGACGGCATCATATCATCTGCAATCCTTATGTATAACGCACTTGGACAAGACGTATAACCAAGAGAATAGCAAGGGTGAGAATTACACAGCAGAATAATATAACATCTTTGAGATTCGTCCTGTGGATTGGAGTCTTGGTGAAAGAACCTTCGTACTTCTTAGAATTTCTGAAGACCAGCAGAACTGAAGGAATCAGAAGTATCCAATAGGCATTCTCCATATTGGATTCCATCACATCAGCAATTATATATAAGGGGAAAATTATCATACCGAGTTGAGCAATTGTCAACAAGTAGGCAGCGGTCTCTTCATATGCTTCTGTTTTATTATCATCACGGACAATTTTAGAGACAAAAAAGAAAACAACTCTGCCGAAAGATTTATACATAGAAGACAGTATGGATATGTTTCAAGGGATCCACCTATATGCATTTGTTGTAAACCAACCGGATAGCAGGGTACCCTTTGTTAGGAAGTGTTGACAATCACGATCATAGCAACGGAACGCACCGCTGGTGCTCGGAGGCAGAGGTATCTTCAGATTCCTCGTGCTCCCGCACGAAGCTATCAACCGTCGGTCGCTCCGCGACGTTGCAGAGGTAGTTCCAGCCAACCCCATCGAAGAGATATCTTGGTCGCTTGCAGGAGGAGCTTCGGGCAATATGAGCTAATGCTGAACAGAACTCCATCGGAACGACCGAATAACTCAAGGGTGCAGCGATCATCGCATTGTCAATTGTCAACACGCTCTATATTTGGATATTTTCACTCTTAGGGCTTGTCTTGTTCTGCAAGTCTATTTCGTCCATTGACCCTCCTTTTTATTAATTCGGAACTACACCAACATGTGGCTGATTGGATAGAACCAATCGCATCATAAATATCACTGTAAGTACAATACCTACGAAGTAAATGATACTAGAATAGATAGTTGAGGCCTCCATGCATTCGGCGAACGCATTTATTGAAAATTTATGGTAGAGATTTTGAATTCTACTGCTTATATAAAACCAGACTGCAAAAAATAAAATGAAGATATACATTGCGTATGGGGTTTTAACAAAATCTGTATCAAAGAAGAAAGAGATTGGAAAGAAAATTATAGCACATATACATCCAGATTGAAAGAGTGCCATTCGTGATTCAAAATTCTTTTGATAAGAAAGACTTATCAACAACGCACATTTTATTCTCGAAAAGATTTTCATTGCGATATCAGTCTTGAAAGAAACTCTCTATGCGCCTTGGATTATTGGATGAATGGACAGTTATTGTACGGTAGCCCTAGTCGTTAGGGACCGCAAATGCAGTGCATGAAAACATCCGAATAAAAAAACTTGTCACATTCACTGCGTGGAGGAATATACTGCACGGCAGTAATATCAAGGCAACCTGTTTCCACTACGACAAATCCTAATGTCGCTGAGTTGACTTTTGTGATTGTGGCATCGTCGCTTGATACCGAGTTTGTGAGGCTGAACCGACAATGAAAGGGAAGGAATGTACCGAAAAGCAGAACGCCCGCTTCCGCGGGCGTTCTGCTTTTAATTCGCTCTGTACATGTTATGTGTGGTGGCTTACAAGTCCGATCCACTCTCGGCGTCGACTGCGGCGACGATGGCTGAGAGTGCTTGCTCTTCGAGGACGCCGTTCGATACCCAGTAGAGCCACTTATTCAGGAATCGCCCCTCGTATGCGCTCAACTGAGCTTGGACGGTAATTGTTGTTCCAGTCCCATTTTCTTCCAACCGGACTGAGACCAGTGTGCGACCATTCCTCCAACTTGGAGAGCGGACGTATGGAATTTTTCCATACTGCTCCATGATGTCAAAGAAATCATCTTCTGGAGCCAAAATTCTGAATTTCGTTTCAATCAACTTCTTCCGCTTGCTTGCATAGTCAACCTCATAACCTGCATCAACTAAGCCCTTCTGTACCCCTTGAAAGACGACATCAAAATCTTTGTTGAATTCATAGACAATAGCGGAATTCAGTTCTTCTTCGGAAAGTGCCTCATCATCTACCTGAGCACTCAAAAAGGAGAATGCCCCAGTGAATAGGAGCATAGCTCCAACAAAAGCAAACGTTCTGAACATCTTCATAGCTCTATACATTATCAATTTCAGGTTGGTGAGTGTACCGATTATCCTACCGCCAAAACGGCAAGCCTGCCCGAGACACAAGACTGCCCTTCAGGTTTAGGAGATTGTGAACGAAAGATAAAGATATGGAGCAAAATAGAAACGAGGTCGGGGAGAATTGTGGCACCCAAAGAAGGAATGTGCCCCTCTACACCAATCTTCTCGCCTTTACTTCCAGATATTTGTTGATTGTGTTTGCCGTAAGTCCCTGCGGCGAGGTGTAGATGGAGAGTATCCCATGCCGATCAAGCTCCTTCACAATCTGCCGTTTTTCCCACGCGAACTGCTCCCCAATTGTCTTGATTGTGATCTCTTCAGTCGTCTCCGGCTTCCCAGCCAACAACTCCCGCAGCTCAGTATTCTCAAAAAAGACAACAACCAGAAGGTGTAGCCGGGCAATCCGCCGTAAGTAGGGGAGTTGCCGCTCAAGTCCGGCCAACGTCTCGAAATTTGTGAAGAGGAAGAGAAGACTCCGCGTAGTAATCTTTCTTCGAATCATTGTGTAGAGTCTCTCAAAGTCGGTCTCTGGAAACTCGGTCTCCTGATTGTAGAGGGTCTCCACAATCCTGTGCATCTGAAGTCGAGTCCGCTCGGCAGGAAGAATATCTTGTACTGACTTGGAGAAGGTAATCAGTCCGGCACGATCCTGCTTCACTACGGCAATGTTCGAGAGAACGAGACTGGCGTTGATCGCATAGTCCAACAGCGTCATCTCTTCGAACGGCATCTTCATCACCCGTCCTTTGTCAATCAAGCTGTAGACTCGTTGCGAACGTTCGTCCTGATACTGGTTCACCATCAACTGACCGCCGCGCCGTGCTGTCGCCTTCCAGTTCACGCGCCGGTAGTCATCCCCCACAACGTACTCCCGAATCTGATCGAACTCCATCGTCTGCCCCACCCGCCGAATCTTCTTGATACCAAGTTCAGCCAAGCGGTTCGAGTGGGCCATCAATTCGTATCGTCGCATCTGTATATATGATGGATAGACTGGGACGGTCTCTCCTTCCTGAGCAAACTGGTAGCGTCGTTGAACGAAGCGAATTGGCGAGCGTGCGTAGAGGTTAATCTTGCCAAACTCGTACTCCCCCCGTCTGGTTGGGCGGAGCGTGTAGCGGACGATTCTCTCACTCCCAGCCGGTAACCGTAGAAGGTAGCGGGCATTCCTCACCTGGAATTGGTGGGGAATCTCATCGATGAGAATTGCACTAACTGGGAAAGTATAACGGCTCCGAACGTAGACTCGAATCTCATTTTCATCTCCGTTGGAAAGCCGTTCGGCCATATCCCGCACAGCCCGCATTCCATCGAATACTCTGTAGAGGAGGAGAAGATCGAAAAGAGTCAGCAGACCGAGAGTGATAATGCCTGCTTTGCCCAGTCCGAGAAAGACAGGCCAATACTCACCTAAAATGAGGAGTACAACCACAACGCCGAGAGTGGCGAAGAAGCGCGTGTCGAGATATAGTGAGCGGAGAAACTTCAAGTGACGGAGAATCAGATGAATGATCGGTTCAATTAACCGGGACGATGATACGCAAAATCGCGAAAATAGATGAGGGGTTGCCCTCATAGCGAGCAACCCCTCATCTCATCCTTTCAAAATTCGGACTATATGTTTCCCCTTCCCTACCGTACCAACTCGATAGACCCCGTTGCCTGGGCTTCACCAATCAGCACTTTGTAGAAGTATGATCCACTCTCACGCTGGCTGCCGTTCGCACCTCTTCCGTCCCACCGCACCATGTAGGAACCGTTCGAAAGGTCTTCGCGCAACAACTCCGTTACCAACTCTCCTCGGATGTCGTATATCTGCACAACAACTTCTTTCCCGGCAAGCGAAGGGGGAACGTTTACGTTGATGGTTACCGCTTCATCGAACGGATTTGGGAAAGCCTCAACGCGAAGTGCAGAACGTCCTGCCACCGGAGCCTCGACACTGCTTGGATTTTCAGTCTTCAGCGCAATCACTTCACCTCGTGGTCCTCCATCTTTTCCAGCCAAGTAGATGTTTGTCCAATCTGGACGAAGCGAAGCCTCTTCTAAATAGGAGGCACTCCACTCCTCGTCAGTTAAGCGCTGAAAGTTTGTGGTAACGTGCTCGTGATAGCTCATCACTGGCCCGGCATAGGCTGTTGTGTTCCCCTCGGAGTCAGTGCAGGTAACGATAGCCATGTTCACAAAGCCTGTGCCAACGTGCATTACCCAACCAACCAGAGCACCATCTTCATCTGTCGGAGCGGTGTGAACGTCAGCTACCAGGAGGTCTTTCTTGATTACCTCTTTTCCTGCATCGCCACCATAGAACAGAGCAGGATACCAACCAGTGTAGAAGACATCACCACAGCCAACTGTCTGCCTCGAAAGTGTTGACTGAAGGAAGGTAATCTCTTCCTCGCTCAGTGGTTTGTGCTCAAGCTCTTTGTATGCAATCCCCTCTAAGATTCGGCTTGTCTCCTCAAGTTGCTCAAAGTAGTTGGTGACCCCCTGCAAGTTCATCTCGGCAAAGATGTCCGCTCCTCGCGCAGCATAGCTTGCAACGGCATCGTAGAAGGCGGGGATCGGTTCTACATATCCCTTCGGATAGGAGCACCCAATACCACCTGAGTAGGATTGCTTTGCGTAGAGCAAGTTGTCGTGGCGCAACTGCGCCCACGAAGCCAACTGTGTGTTCATCTTCTGCTGCCACCAAGCTGCCGTCTGCATAAACCGTGGAAGCTCTGTTCGCTCCTTCGGTGGGTTCAACGTCCGGATTGCCCCAAGCCAACCGGTATACAAGGTCGAGTTCCAGAACTCTGGTTCATACGAGTCGATCAAGTAGCGCAAACCGGCAAGCTGTTTGGCGTAGTTGTACTGTTTGAACTCTGGCTCAAGCAAGTGAAGTGCGGCATCATTTCCGAGCGCGAAGAGAACGTCTAACGACGACGGCAACATCCGTGGGCGTGGCTCAGCAACTTTGTCGTAGACAACGTTTGCCATAACGTAGGAGTCGATCACGAAGCGTTGACCGAAGAGCATGAAGGCCGAGGCTGGTGTAATCTTATCTGGACTCGTTGGATCGGTAAAGAGAATCTGCGAGAGAATTTTTTGCCCTGCAT
>JBFWSB010000011.1:0-28906 GCA_050248595.1 Kapaibacterium sp. (SeqCode) | reverse complement strand
CCTCGATTTGTGGGAGAGCATCCCCTTCCACGCTTTCGATTGTCCCCACCTTCGAGGCCGGCCCAGTCTGGACAGCTTGCGCCGTTGTTTCTTCCCCCTCCTGCGATCCGGCTGAAGTCCCCTCTCCTACTCCACTATCACTTTCACTCTTGTTCGAGCCGCACGAGATTAGAAGTTGTGCAAAGAGCAAGGCGAAAAGCATGTGGCGACTGAATCGTATCATCTGGCTATCCTCAATATCAAGAATCTACTATTTACTACTTCTACGCTTGGGAAAAGCTGGACTGGTTGACGTGACCAGCAGTAAGAGATTGCTACCCTGAGAAAGTGCTCCCCCTCTCTTCCACTTACGGCATACCGAGCAATCTCTTCACCTCGGCACTGGACCGATTAGCAACGGCGACAAACACAACCTCTCCCTCTTTATACATCACGAGGTTTCCCTTGCCGGGAGCCTCCATCCATATCGGCGTCCCTCCCTCCAGTTGCGTTAGGACATCCTCGGTAACGTAGAATCCCTTCCCCTCTTTCAGAGTCGGCATCGGAATCTCCGTCACGTAGAGTCGCGCATCACCATCTTTGTAGAGAAAATGTGGCAGGTTAACTCCTCCCTGCTCACTGACAACACCCCCCTCCAATGACATAGACGCTCCCTTGAACGCCACCGCCGGAACCCCGTGGTTTATTAGTTCTTTCTTCAGATCAGCCAGATCATCTTCCTCATACTCAACATCTAAAGTTCCAGCCAACCAAGTTTCGTAGTTCGCCATTGCTTGGTTGAAGAGATTCACCGGACCGGTTGACCTTCTGGTTGGCTCTGGAATTGGTGCTCTCTTCTGGGTTGAGCTTTCCTGAGTGGCAACGGCTTCAGGTTGATCTGGCTTATCATCAAAAAGAATAATGTAGGTGGCGAGGCCGAGAATCAGCACCAACAGAATAAAGAGTGGAACAGCAGTTCCAGAACGCCGAGAACGCCGCCGATATGAAGAACGTCGTCTGGTCTCCGCCTTAGTGATCGCCTCGATGCTCCGTTCCAAAGCATCTGGAACAGTCTCCGCTCCACCAGTTGCCGAGTATCTTTTTTGTACAACCATCTTCTGCTCAAGCTCCCGCTCAAATCCCTGACGACAATCTTGACAGAATTGAACGGAAGATTCCCCGTCTCGTCGGTACGTATCGAGATCGAGACGACTGGAGACCGTTTCTACGATTTCGTGGTGTAGTTCTTCGCTGGTCATGGATACCAATAGATAGTAGGTTCAACGTATATGGTTATGCAACAACCTGACCATGATACTCCTGCACTTCAAGCCATCGCTCTGCATCAATAGCCCCCATGCAACCACTACCGGCGGCTGTAACTGCTTGGCGGTAGACGTGATCTTGCACATCTCCAGCCGCGAACACCCCTTCAATGTTTGTGTAGGTAGTGCCGGGCGCAACAATCAGATAGCCATTCTCATCCATGTCGAGAATGCCTGTAAAGATGTCTGTGTTTGGACGGTGGCCGATTGCGACGAAGACTCCGTCAATTGGCATTTCCGACTCTTCACCCGTTCTCAGATTCTGCAACTTTACTCCGGTTACTCTCTTAACTGGATCGTCAACTCCGAGAATTTCCTCAATCACGGTATCCCAAATCACTTCGATCTTCTCGTTGGCTAAGGCGCGGTCGACCATAATCTTCGACGCCCGGAACTCATCCCGGCGGTGGACAATGGTGACCTTCTTACAGAACCGGGTGAGATAAGTTGCCTCCTCCATCGCCGTATCTCCTCCCCCTACAATTATCACCTCTTGGTCACGGAAGAAGAATCCATCGCAAGTAGCACAGGCCGAGACACCATACCCCATGTACTTCTCCTCTGAGGGAAGCCCGAGCAACTTTGCCGTTGCACCTGTGGCAACAATCACGGCGTCAGCAGATAGCTTTGTGCCACGATCGCTCTCCAGCTTGAACGGTCGCGAAGAAAAGTCGACTGAGGAAATGAACTCGTAGCGAGATTCAGAGCCAAAACGCTGCGCTTGGCGACGGAAGATTTGCATCATCTCCGGCCCCATTACTCCCGTTTCAAATCCTGGATAATTCTCCACATCTGTTGTAATCATCAACTGCCCCCCCGGCTGATTCCCCTCGTAAACTACGGGCGAAAGATTCGCTCGCCCAGCATAGAGAGCTGCCGTCAGACCAGCAGGTCCAGAGCCGATGATAATCAACTTGTGATGTTCCCGACCATCTCGCATTACTCCTTCGTGGTGCGGGTTTTTAATCTCGATTGCTGCGCCGTTCTGTTCAGACATATTCGTAAGTGTATAGAGACAATAGTTATGTATTCTTTAGAAATCACCACATGGTAGGAGGGATTGAAAGGGGATCACCTTACACCCTCTCCCTTTCCAAGATGTGACGATAATTGAATCAATGGCTCTCCCTCTCCAGAGCCATTCACCCAACGTGCCGAAGATACAGCATTCACTGAAAATTCTGGACTTCAGCCAACTACTTGGAGGCTCGAACCATTTTCAAGGCCATGCCGAGTGCGGCGTTGACGGCATAGTTCCGGATAACATCACGCTCACCCCGGAACGAGTGAAGTCGAGCCTCAACCCCAGTCGACGAGGCAACGGCAATCCAGACTGTCCCTACCGGCTTCTCTGCTGTTCCTCCACCCGGTCCGGCAATTCCAGTAACGGCAACTCCATAGTCGGCTGGGATAGCTAAGCGAATTCCGGTAGCCATTTCGCGGGCAGTCTCCTCACTAACCGCACCGAACTGCTCGATTGTAGCCGGGTTAACGTGCAGGGTGCTGGACTTCACTTCGTTCGCGTAGCTGACAATTCCTCCCGGATAGTATGCACTACTTCCCGGAATTTCGGTTAAGGCTCCGGCAATCAAGCCTCCGGTACACGACTCGGCAGTCGTGATTGTCTCCCCTCTCTCTGCCAACGCACGCCCTAACGCAGAGGCAAGGCTTTCGTTTCGGTCGCTAACAATCCACTCACCAGCACGTTGCACAATCTCCTCAGCAGCATGGTCGAATGCCTGCAATGTCTCCTTAAGCTCGTTATAGCGAATCAATCGAAGGCGAATCAATCCCTCCGACGGAAGGTAGGCAAGTGAGAGATTGTCGGAAAAGCTTGATTCTACCGGTTCGAGACGCTCAGCTAAAACAGATTCAGGCAGACCATGAACCAACCAGACCTGCTCGTAAAATCCGTCTGCACTTCCAAGTTCGTCGCGCAGAATAATGTTGAAGAGTTCC
Organism: Kapaibacterium sp. (SeqCode); assembly: GCA_050248595.1. Lineage (GTDB taxonomy): Bacteria > Bacteroidota > Ignavibacteria > OLB7 > OLB7 > JAGWAZ01. Next base: position 25,643 of record JBFWSB010000011.1, on the reverse strand, counting down.
CGCATCTCGAAAGGAACTCCCGGAAGGACATAGACTGGAGTGTCGTTCAGACGGAACCGTAAGCCGGGAGCCGTGCCCCACCTGTTGAGAATGACTTCGCAGGCTTCGGGAACGTAAGCCTGTTTCAACGAACGTTCGTTCGGTTCGCGACCAACCGATTGAAACCGCTCCAATATCAACTCCTGCTGCTCTTTACTGAGAACAATTCCACAGTCAAGCAACTCACAGATTGCTGCTGTCGTCTTATCGTCGTCGGTAGGCCCTAAACCCCCTGTTGTAAAGAGTGCGTCGGCATGAAGGCTGGCTTCGGTAATCTTCTGAGCAATCAAAGAGCGATCGTCACCAATTGTCAGCACCTCGGCAACGTGGTGTCCAGCATTGGAGAGTTCTCTCCCCTGCCACGAAGCGTTAGTGTTTACTGTTCTTCCACTCAGCAGTTCATCCCCAATTGAAATCAACACTACTTTCATATCAAGCTGTCCTGCTCCTTCATTTTATAGAATGCTATCACCAGATTCGAATTTGAGTTGTGCCGACAGAGTGCCCCTGTTGATCGTAGGTCGGCAACCTGAGAGTGTGAACCACACTACTGGCCAAGCAACTGACTGACAAGTCCAATCAACGAGAGTCCAAACCAAATAAGGTGGCGCAAATGTTGGCATAGATCGCCGCAACAACATCGTCGGCCATCACCCCCATAGCTCCACCCCGTCTGTCGAACCAGTTAGCTGGCCAAGTTTTCGCAATGTCGAAAACGCGAAAGCAGAAGAATGCGAGGATAGGCCAGAGAGGGTGAATAATCCAGGGTGAAGCCATCGTTATCCACTGCCCAGCGAATTCATCGAGTGTGAAGAAGGAAGGATCAGACCCTAAAATATCTTCGAAGCGATCGACGAGGAAGAGTCCAACGACGAATGCAACAATTGCAGCACCAATCAAAACAAGTGGGTTGGAACAGCCGGGGATATAGTAGAGACATGCTGCGAGAGCACTGGCAACAGTGCCAGACGCAATTGGCGAAAACCCAGTGAACAGTCCCCCCGCAAGTGCTTGCTGCCAGTATGGTGCTCCCAGCTTACGAAGGTGTCTGGGCGACATTATTCCCTTTTCTGGCAAATCGGCTGACATGACGATGATCGATAAGGTACTGTAGTGCGGTATAAACCGAGAGAGCAACGAAGAGAAGCATACAGGGGTCGACAATCACAGGACTGAGAAGAGCCGCAATGTGGTCAGCACCGATCCACTCACGCAGATACTCAACGTTGTTCAGTGTCCATGCCCCGACCACATACCAGAGGAAAACCAACTGAGCGGCAGTCTTCCACTTTGCGATACGGCTTGTGACCAAGGGGCGTCCTTTCCGTTCGGCAAGCACTCGCAGTAGTGTTGTCAGAATATCTCGACCAACAATAATGAGCACCATCCAGAATTCCAGAACTCCAAGTGCCACGAAAGCAAAGAAGGCAGCACCGATAAATATCTTGTCTGCCAGAGGATCGAAGAAGGCTCCGAACGGACTCATGGCATTGTAGCGGCGGGCATACCACCCATCATACCAATCACTGATTGCAGCAATCAAGAAGAGTGCGGCGGCAAGTTGCACCATCACACCATTATCACTCAGCAGCAACCACAGGAAGAGTGGTGTCAGCAAAATGCGTGATGCCGTGACAGCATTAGGTATGTTTAAGGTCGGTTTCATTACTTGGAAGACAGGGCAAAGCTACGGAATCAATCCCGATTCACCCGTATGGATTGCCAAGGAGTGGAATTTTCCAGATCAACTTTTTTTTCTTTCGTTCGTCAGTCCCGCCGATTTGGAACTATGGCACGTTCTTTGTGCACCAGTATTACTATGATCTATCAACGAATTCTCTTTGTTCTCTTGTTTCTCCCCCTTGCGCATCTCTTCTCGCACGCGCAGGGTGCTCCACCGGCAGAGGCATATTTCCTTACCTTCTCTTTGAATGCGCAACGGCTCCCGGTTCTCTGCAATCCAATCGACTCAGCAACGGCAAGTGCCGACTGCTACGGCGTTGACTACGATAACTTGGGCCGTCCAATTAGGATCACCCGACTCTTCTTCGGCAACTTCAACTCCCGTGGTCAGTGGACAATTATGAAGTTCCGATATGATACGTTGAAGAGTGGTTCCACTTCGATTCACCGCTCGTGGCATAACCCAGCCGGGATGCCGGTACAGATTGGAGTCGCCCATGGTGAAACAGCTCTCTACGACAGCACCGGCTTCTTGATTATGTACACATCAACAAATGAAGCCGGAGAACGTGTCGAGAAGGTAAATGCGGTCACCCGCTCCATGTTCCGCAAACGAGATGAAGGGTTCACGCTGCAAGAGTGGAAGTATAGCAACAATAAGCAGTTTCCTGGATCGGAAGAAGATATCTGGAATTCACAGTTCGCTCCTCTGGACAGAAATGCTTGGTTTCGTCAATTTAGGGTAGACGACGATGGTTTCGTGCAAGAAGAGTCGCCCCTCAGCTTAGCCCAGCACCCTAGCCCTTTTCCCGATGGAGTCTACACGAAGAAATATGAGCGAGGCGATTGTGGGCAGCTACGTTCGGTCAGCTACTACAATCAAGATGGCCTGCCGATGACCGATAGTTCTGGAATAGGAAGTCTTCGCTACGATTACGACGAAGTAGGAAGAGTGATTGGCTGGACTGCCCACGATTTGAAAGGGAATCTGAAGGGAAGAATCGATATGGGTGGTGCTGCCCGAATGACTCGTGAATATCGTCCGTTCGACGGAAAATTGATACGTGAAAATTTTTATGATGAAAATGGTGAGAAGCTGGAACTATCTTTAGATCTTGATAGTTAGAAGGAGAGTGTATCGAGCGATTAGGATAGTGTGTGGCGCGTAGAACGTTGTGGGATGACCAGGATGAAAGGGGTCATCGGGTGAGAACGCGGGGTAATAGGGCAATCTACGGCAATACATGCGATCTCAAGATGAGGTGATAAAACGTGTTCTACGCGCCACACCATCCCTTAGGTACCTATAAGACACACAACGAACAAAAACTTCTCACCTCTCCTCAAAAAAAATATTTGAATCTATCAACCACGTTCAAAAGAAGCTAAATTCGAGCAATATCCTCGAATTTAGCTTCTTTTTTTTGAGAGACTGAGATGTGGGAAGTTTTGGCAGGAAATCTTGATAACTCTCCCAACCTCTAATAAGGCTCTCTGTTCAACTTGATCGAGTCGTAGACTCCCTGCAGGGCATTAAGATCAGGCTTAAGTCGATGGGCAATATCTGCTCGAAAACCTATATCAAGTGATCGAAATTTATACCAGACGTACTCTCCTTGCATCTCCTCTTCAATGCCATTTTTGATTTTGAAACGATCCCGTGTCAACACCCCTTCCGGTCGATAATCCCTTATCATCTCAATGTGGGATCGCTCCACCTCCTCCGGCCTGCGCATAATTCCATAGGTATCGAGCACATCGACGTGAGGTGGCAGAAAGAAACCGATAGTGCCAATCTCACAGGCTGCCACCGTCGTCCCATCGTTAAGGTAGGTTCCAATCCAATAGGCTCCAGCAGCATAGACTCGCTCTCGCTCAAGCTCGCCATCGGTAGTCGCCAGAAGAAGTTTCTTGCTATTGTCTATCGCAAACCAGTTGCTTACTCCCCAAATCAACAGGAGAGAGGAAGCAATCGAAGCCCAAGCTACGCGTGATAGCGTAAACTTTTGCGCAATGAATGTATAGGCGTGGACAACTCCTTCAGCAGTCACGAGGCATACGAATGGCAACAGCGGCACAAAGTACCAGGAGAAATGTATTGGGAGAGAACTTCCACTACCAACATACCCCCCCACATATGCAGCGGTCATCAGGAAAAGCGGAATTACTTTCTGATTTCTTTCTCTGAAGAGCTTCCACGCACCAACACCTAAGAATGGAACGAAGAGGATGATAGGAGAAAGTCCTGTAATCCAATAGCCACTCTTGCCAACAATCACCTTCACAAATTCTCGTGCCGTTTGATAGCTACCTGCCAACCACTCCGCTGAGAAAAGTTGAGGTGAAGACATTCCCTTTCGTTGCGTGCTCGTTGGGACGACTGTGTCGAACACCAATTCGCCGAACAGGAGATAACTGAGGAGAATTACTACTGCTGGAATCAGGTAGAGCAAGGTTCTCTTGCTTAGCGATGTCCGAAGCGCATAGAGACTCCAGATCATAGCACTTGCAAAAATCAACACCCCATCGAACCGCACCCATACGGTAAGGGCACTAAAAGCAAGTCCAAGGGGATAATTCCCCTTCAACAGAAAATGGACAGAGAGGAGAGTGGCGCAGAGATAGAGTGCCATCTCCATACCACTCATGGTGGTAATAATAAAGACTGGATTGACAACAAGGAGAAGAGCAGCAACCAGACCAACCACCCGGCTCCCAAAAATGACACCTCCAAGTCTAACCAGAAGAATGAGAAGCCCTGCCTCAACGAAGAAGCCAAGGATTGAGGCAGCGAGGAAGACATCTCCAACAATCAACCGCATACCAGCCAACAGCATTACCCAGAGAGGACTTGTTGTGACGTAGAGACGCTCTCCAACATTAAATCCAAAACCACTTCCATCAGCCAAGTGGACTGCCGTGCCCAAACTGATGTAAGCATCATCGCAGATATAACTTGAGAGGAAAATGCGATACGCAAGAAGAAAAAGGATGGGAAGGATAACGTAACCTGCCGTAAATCGACTCGATGCGCTATCGAATAGTGTTGAATTATTCACTGCGTGTTTTGTCTCAACTGTTTGGGAATCAAATCATCCACCATCTTCACACATGTGGTAAGAGTCAACCGGATGTGCAAATCCTGCATGAATGCGTACGTGATACGCAACAATTTCGGCAAAAAGTGTGAGGTTTGAAGCAAGGGGTCATATTCTCCACCACACAACAGAGCGTTCTTCTAGGCAATTTTCGATAATTGAGAGGAGAGGCAATTTTAGAACAGTTCTTCTCGCTTGATCTCTTCCCTACTCTATGAACTCCCCCCCTACTACTTCCCTACGATTTTATAAGGTATAGAAGAAGAATTTCAGCAGCACAACAACCGATAGCCTTGCAAAATGCTGAGGGAAGAACTTCGGATTGTCAGAGTCTAACAGGACTTGAGAGAAGAATTCAGGATAGTGTGTGGCGCGTAGAACGTTGTGGGATGACCAGGGTAGAAAGGGCCATCGGGTAAAAAAGCAGGGCAATTGGGCTATCTACGGCAATACGAGCGATTTTACAGTGCGATGATAAAACGTGTTCTACGCGCCACACCATCCCTTAGGTACCTATAAGACACACAACGAGCGGAAACTTCTCACCTCTTCTCAAAAAATTTTTCACGCCATAAAAAAAAATTCAAGGATCTCTATCTGAAGAGAGATTTGGCGATGCTTCGGTACCTCGCACTCTCAATCAATTCCCTCCCCTCACTCCTGAACTCCACTCTGTCGACTGAGTGCAAGGAGGATACGTGAGAGTCAAACGAAGGGAAAAGAGAGGAAGATGGAAGAGGCAGAATTACCTATTTCTCTCACGGCGTTACAACCCGCACACATTACCGGACTTGCGGGGATAGAGACGGAACTCTATCTTTGCCGTTCCTGAGATCTGATTGAGGCCAGACTGAAAGAATGATTCAGTACTCATTCAAGAGAATGGGAACAATAGGGTGCCGTGGCCGAGCGGTTAGGCAGAGGTCTGCAAAACCTCGTACAGCAGTTCGAATCTGCTCGGCACCTCTTCAACATAAACCGGCTGCAACGATGTGAAGGTGCAGCCGGTTAGTGTTGAAACGATCAATCGACACACCAACACTATTTCGATACTTCACGTGTATGGCTTCTACATCCGATTTGCGTCCCGGTCTGGTAATTATGCACAATGGTGAGCTCTGCACAGTGCTCGAAAGCATTCACCGGACTCCCGGCAACCTTCGGGCATTCTATCAAGTAAAACTTCGCAAGATGCGAGATGGAAAGTTATTAGAACACCGTTTCCGTTCTGGCGAAGAGATTGAGACCGTTCGTGTCGACCGCAAGGAGATGCAATATCTCTACCGTGAGGGTGACAACATGGTCTTCATGGATACCGAAACGTATGACCAAGTTCCGATCTCAGTTGACATTATTGGTGAAGCTGCTGGCTTGTTAAAAGAGTCGGGAGATGCGTCGATCTCGTTTGTTGAGAATGACGTCGTGCAAGTTGAACTTCCTCCCCACGTGAATCTGGTTGTCACTGAGACTGAACCAGGTGTTAAGGGTGATACAGCAAGTTCGGCAACGAAGCCAGCGACTCTTGAATCGGGTGCAACGATACTGGTTCCTCTCTTTATCAATGAGGGAGATCAGGTTCGCGTCGACACACGAACCAACTCATATCTCGATCGCGTCAAAAACTGATACTGAGGAATCCCGACTATGATCGACATCGACTACCTAAAGAAATTACTTGAGCTGTTTGATGAAAGCTCGGTCAACGACCTCAAACTTGAGAAGGAAGGGACGGCAATTCGGCTGACAAAGAACCCGAAGAAAGAGGTGCAGGATCAAACATCCTACCACATCGTGCCGAACCCACCTCTGCAAGAATCTCCGGTTATTGGAACTTCTACTTCCGAAGCCACAAGTGGAGTACAGAGCACACCGTCGGCACAAGAGAAGAAAGCAAGTGCAGAACAAGAACAGAATGCCCACTCGTTCCACGAAATTCTTTCCCCGATTGTTGGCACCTTCTACAGTGCTCCCAACCCAGATGCGGACTCCTTCGTACAAGTTGGTTCAAAAGTGAAGCCGGGAGATGTTCTCTGCATCGTTGAGGCAATGAAGTTGATGAACGAAATTGAATCGGACGTCAGTGGTCGAGTTGTACAAATTTTAGTTGAGAACGCTCAACCTGTCGAGTACGGCCAAGTACTCTTTTTGATCGAGAAGTAATTCGTAGGAAGAGCAGTTGATGTTCAACAAGATTCTCATTGCAAACCGTGGAGAAATTGCCCTTCGGGTTATCCGCGCCTGTCGTGAACTTGGAGTAAAAACCGTTGGGGTTTACTCTACAGCCGATAAGGAGTCGCTCCACGTCCGCTACGCTGATGAGGTTGTCTGTATTGGCCCACCTCCCGGTTCGGAAAGCTACCTAAATATTCCCCGCATTATCGCAGCCGCACAGATTACGAATGCCGACGCAATCCATCCCGGATATGGTTTTTTGGCAGAGAATGCTCGGTTTGCAGAGATCTGCGCAGAAAGTGGCATTACGTTCATCGGCCCAACACCGAGCCAGATTTCTAGTATGGGAGATAAGTCGGTGGCGAAAGAGACGATGCGGGAAGCAGGTGTGCCAGTAGTTCCCGGAAGTAAGGGAGCCGTGGCAACAGTCGAGGAGGCACGAAAGATCGGCCAAGAGAGTGGATACCCAATTCTTATCAAAGCATCTGCCGGTGGTGGTGGAAAAGGGATGCGCGTGGTGCCGGAAGCTGCGGCTCTGGAACGTGCCTTCAATGCTGCTCGGAACGAAGCAAAGTCAGCCTTCGGAGACGATACGGTCTACATCGAAAAATTTGTTGAGGAACCGCGTCACATTGAAATTCAAGTGATGTGCGACGCCCACGGCAACCGTATCCACCTGAACGAACGTGAGTGCTCCATTCAACGTCGCCACCAAAAATTGATTGAAGAATCTCCCTCCCCTATCCTCGACGCAGACCTTCGTCGACGTATGGGAGAAGCAGCCATCGCAGGTTGCGAACATGTGAACTATCTCGGCGCGGGAACCATCGAATTCCTTGTCGATAAGAATCGGGACTTCTTCTTCATGGAGATGAATACCCGAATTCAGGTAGAGCATCCAGTTACCGAAGAATCTCTTGGGGTGGATCTCATCAAGGAGCAGATTGCTGTTGCAGCCGGAGAGAAACTCTCGTTGAAGCAATCGGATCCTCACTGGCACGCTATCGAAGTGCGAATCAATGCAGAGGATCCCTACCACGATTTCCGTCCAAGCCCGGGAAGAATATCTACGCTCCACTTCCCCGGAGGACATGGGGTGAGGGTGGACTCGCACATCTACCAAGGCTATGTGATCCCCCCAACCTACGACTCACTCTTGGCTAAGATTATCACCTTCGGCAATTCTCGCACCGATGCAATCTTAAAGATGCGCCGTGCCTTAGATGAGTGTATCATCGAAGGAGTTAAGACTACCATTCCGTTCCACAGCATGATGATGGGGCACGAACAATTCCTGAGTGGTAACTTCGACACAAAGTTCGTTGACACAACTGACTGGAAGAGCCGAATGCCTGCCGATGGATAGCGTGTAATATCACCTGCAATGAATCCTCCGAACAACAAGAATTGAACAGAAATTTTCTTCGATTTTCATCAACACAATTCTGAATTCTGACCATGAATAATTTCCCTGAGGGACTCAAGTACGTAAAGAGCCACGAGTGGGCTAAGGTTGAAGGGGATACGATCACAATCGGCATCACCGATTTTGCGCAATCCGAACTTGGCGATGTCGTGTTCGTTGATATCACCGCCGCACCGGGAGATACGTTGAACGTTGGGGATGTCTTCGGAACAATCGAAGCAGTGAAGACCGTAAGTGATCTCTACATGCCTGTTGGCGGGACAATCTCAGCAATCAACGAGAATTTAGGAGATGCTCCGGAGAGTTTGAACAACGATCCCTACGGCGACGGATGGCTTATCAAAGTAACCGAGGCCACAGTCGACGAGAACGAGATGATGGATGCCGCAGCCTACCGCGAGATGGTGGGTGCTTAGTTTGGGATTTTGATCGTTTGCATCATAATTGAACGCCGCAGATCGCTTTACGATCTGCGGCGTTCTTCTTTTCTCAACTTAGCTGATTAGCTACCTACTCCCCCCCCCATCACTCTACTGCTCTACTTTACTTCACAAGCAGCAACCTTCCTGTTTCTCGCTCTTCTCCTGCTTGAAGAAGATAGAAGTAAACACCCGAAGGAATATCCTCACCTTCAACAACGATAGAGTGCGTTCCACCCTTCTTGATCCCCTCACTATACCGCTTCACTTCCCGTCCCTCAGCATCGAGCAACAGAAGTGTTACCCCTCCCGGATGTTCCATGTGATAGGTAATCTGCGTAGTTCCACTGAATGGGTTTGGTATAATTGATTGGACAAGAGTCCCCTCTTTTGATCCTTCCCCCTCAACACCGAGCGTAGAACAGGTGAATTTCTTCACTTCGCAACAAAGTTCGGTATCATCCTCGAACGTACAGACTTCGATAGAGACCTCCGTTCCCTCCGCCGCTTCCAATTCAAGCGCGAAGTAGTCGGCAACTTCACCCGATGGTATTGTGCTCCCCCTGAAAATGACCTGTTTTGGTGAAAGAGAAACCTGATCGAAATCGGCAGCACCACTCTCTCCTTTTCCACTCAGGAAATTCGCATTCCCCTCTACAATAGTAAACTGTACGTTATTGATTGGACCATCAGGTGTGTGCAGGTTTTGGACCTGATACTGAGCAACACAGGTAGGATTAGCTCCCCCCGTAGGTTCAACTGCCACCACCGAATCACAACGTCCGGGCGATCCTTCACAAACCACGCGAATCGTATCGAAGCAGATCACTTCTCCTCGCGAATAGGTCTGCCAGATCACGTCGAAGGTAATCGGTCGTTCCTGACTTGCGCGAGCGTCGACACAGAAGCTGAAGGTTACTGAATCTCCAGCCCTCAACGTATCCCCCACATAGTCAACGAAGATGCTCGGGAAGAAATCAGAGGCAAGCGACCATGAACCAGATGCTTGAGCAGTGTCGATAATCAGGTCGATGCGAGGAACGCGAACGTTCATCTGGTCGATTGGCAACCCTTTACCATTCTTATTGTAGAAAGTGACATCGAAGCAGCAGAGAGGATCGATCGATTGATCGTTCTCCACCATTACCACACTGTCGCAGGCTAGCCGAAGGTCAACTCTAAGAGGAATCGACTCGGTACAAATGGGTCGAGAGTTATCGGCCCACGTTGTCCAGGTCATAGTTAATGGGTCGCGCGCGTTTGTGTCGATGTTCAGGCAGAAGACGAACTCCTTGTTAAAGCCGGGATCAACTGTTCCTCGATGGAACGTCACCGAATCTGCCGTCACCTTGTCAATCGACCATCCCAGAGGAGGTGTTGCGTTCAGGATACGGAGACGTGTGCCAGGATTATCGATTCGAACAGTAAATCGCTTGATCGTATCACGCCGAGAATTTCTGTTGCCAAGATTCAACGTAATACAACGCTGCGTGGCAGTTAGTGAAGAATCGACCAAAGCCGAGACAGTATCGCAGAAGACAACGTCCCTGAAACATGGAACAGTCCCTCCCCCTATCATCACCACAAGGTCATCGTATTCCGTAATCCAGTTGTAGCGCACTTCGTCGGAGGAGGCAAGGTCGTTATCAAAACAGACTCCTGAAAAGATCACCGAATCTCCCGGCATCAAGAGCGTATCGATGGTAAAGGTGGCCGTGTCAGCTGAGCTGTTCATATCTACTGACCACCCAAGTGGCAAGCTGCGAGGGAGGATGATCTCCGCCTTTGCTGTATTCAACGCAAGAGTAAAGCGCTTGAGTGGGGATCGTGGTTGGTGCGAGTTAATCAGTAGGATATCACGGCAACAAGTATCCGTTCCAACAGTTGTTCGCCGTGTGAGAAGCGTATCTGGAGCACGCAGCCCACACAAGACTGTTACTGTATCTCGACATATCTGTGTGCCAAAGTTCGTTGTCCACCAAGTGAGCCGAACTGATGGACTCCCCAATGTTTGCATGTAGATGCGGAAGTTCTCGGCAAAATCACCTATCGAGAGAGCTGAGTCAGTTGTCTTCCAACTAATTGAGACGCTATCGAGACGGTCGAGCCGCCACCCAGCCGGAATTCGAGCACCAACGGTGTCGATCTTGAACCCCGGTGTCAACAACCGAATGTGGAAATCGTTGACAATCTTCTGCTCGTTGTTTTCGTTCAGCAAGTCAATATCAAATCCGCACCGTAGAATGCTCGGCAGAGGACGGAAGAAAGCTTCGTCGCAGTTGGTGCGACCACTACAGATAAAGGTAAGCGTGTCCGTATACCTTAAGCCATCTTCATCCCACGTCTCCCAAGCAAGAAGGTAAACGCCAGTATCCCGCACGCAAAACGAAAAACTGGTGAGCGATTCATTCGAGTCAATTTCAGCCTGACTTGTGCTACTAAGCCACTGAATGCTCCTTTTACTTAGGAAAATGTCCCAGTCGATAGGTGACCCAGCTTGACCCTGAATAAACTCGCCTCCATCCGAAACGAGCCGAACACGAAACTCACGAATAGAACCAGCACTCCGATTTGAAACAATGAACGTGTGACAACACTCGTAATTACGGAGTCCCGGTTGCGAGAGGTTCTGTACCGAATCAGGCTTCACATTCCCCTGTGCGAACAGAGAAATGGGAAGAGCAACGGTAATTAGAAGAAGTAGGAGGAGGTGACCGTAGAATCTCTCAATCTGCATGTAGTATATCGTTCAATGTTTGTGGTCATTGATGAAAGATTGAAGCTCGCCGCATTCAATCCCCCATATTTTACGGATGTTCTACCGTTATTCCCAGACTTCAAGAAGAAAACCCGCAAGTCTGAAAAATGTTAGGGGAGGACGAACAAACAGATAAAAAAAGGCCGGACAAGATTTGTCCGGCACTTTTATCTGATTTTTTCGAGAAAGTATTCCTTAAAAGCACCTTTCGGCAGCGTGGCACCCACTTAGAGCGTTTGTACTACCCTACTTTCCTCCCTTCTCTCCCCCTTGTCCCCCTGCTCCAGTCTGCGAAATTGACTCTCGCATCATCGTATCGGCCTGCACGTTCTTCAAGTTATAATAGTCCATCACACCAAGCTTTCCTTCGCGGAGTGCCTCGGCCATTGCCAGTGGAACTTGTGCTTCCGACTCTACTACCTTTGCCCGCATCTCGTGAACGCGCGCCTTCATCTCCTGCTCGTAGGCAACGGCTGCTGCCCGGCGCTCTTCTGCCTTTGCTCGCGCAACGTTCAAGTCGGCTTCAGCCTGATCGGAGGCAAGTTTTGCACCGATGTTCTCACCTACATCCACGTCGGCAATGTCGATTGAGAGAATCTCGAACGCTGTTCCTGAGTCAAGCCCTTTCGAGAGTACTGTCTGCGAAATTCTGTCCGGATTTTCGAGAACAACCTTGTGTGTGTCGCTCGATCCGATTGTGGAGACGATACCTTCACCGACGCGGGCAATGATTGTTGCCTCTCCAGCTCCACCAACCAACCGCTCGAGGTTAGCTCGAACCGTTACCTTAGCAATCGCCCGAACCTGAATACCATTTTTCGCCATCGCGGCCACCGGTGGTGTCTCGATCACGCGAGGGTTTACCGAAAGCTTCACGGCATCTAACACATCCCGGCCAGCAAGGTCGATTGCCGTTGCTCGCTCCCACGGGAGGTGAATCCCTGCTTTGTCGGCAGAGATCAGAGCGGCGATCACCTTCTGAACATTACCACCAGCAAGGAAGTGGGATTCAAGCTGATTGTTCTCTACTTCAAGTCCAGCCTTCTCAGCAGTAATTTTAGAGTTGACAATGACTGCGGGAGGAACTTTCCTCAAGCGCATTCCAACAAGTGAGAAAATCGGAACTTTTACCCCAGCAGAAATTGCACTGATCCAAAGTCGGACAGGGACGAAGTAGAAGAACGAAATTAGAATAACAACGCCAAGGACAATAACACCTGCGAGAAGGACATTTTCCATGTTCAGCTAAATTAGTGAGCAACTTTCGTTAATGTAGATTCTGACTGTCACGTTAGTTAAATAACCGTATTGGTTCCATCGAAGTGAGATTCGTTCCGCTCCTCGATTGCCTCTTCACTCACCTTCTTCACTTTCGGCATAAAATCTTTCGGGTCGTCTAGAAGATTTTTTTGCGTTTGGTCAATAATATAGTCGACCACCGCCTTCGGATCTTCGCCACTCTCCTCCCAAACCTGAAGTTGCCGCTGCGAGCCGGTTCCATTGTCGAGAATATCGTAGATCCGATTGATGTGCTCACGACTTCCCAAGTCATCTACCACATCGTCGACAAAGTAGAGAAGCTCTCGAATCAGGTCGCGTGCTGGAACCTCCTTCTGCTTCCCGAAGTCGATCATCTTCCCCTCCAATCCATACCGCACAGCACGCCACTTGTTCTCGAGAACTAACGAGCGACTGTAGACACGGAAAGAGAGGTTTCGCCGGTAGAGAGAAAAGAGCTTTGCGGCGATAGCCTGAATGAGAGCGGCAATCGAAACCGATTCTTCAAAGGTCATCGGTAAATCACAAATGCGAACCTCCAGTGTTGGGAAGTTCGGGTGGGGACGAATGTCCCACCAGATACGCTTCGGGTTGTCGATGCAGCGGGTCTTCACCAGAAGTTTGGTGAAGGCCTCGTAGTCAGCCCAACTGTGGAACGCGTCTGGAATGCTGGTGCGGGGGAAGCGCTCAAATATCTTCGAGCGATAGCTCTTCAATCCTGTCTGCAAACCTGTCCAAAATGGAGAGCTAACCGAGAGAGCCAGAACGTGAGGGAGGAAGTAGCGCATTTCGTTCATGATCTTGATCTGCGTCTCCCTGCTCTCAATCCCAACGTGGATGTGCATCCCGAAGATCAGCAGCGACCGAGCCAGTAACTGCATGTCCTCCACCATATCGTAGTAGCGTTGGTCAGGATAGATTTCCTGCGTCGACCAATGCGAAAATGGGTGAGTGCTGGAGGCTCCAAGCTTCAGTCCGTTATTCTCGGCTAAGTGGCGGACAATTGAACGGATATTCCTGAGTTGTGTGTGAAGCTCGTTTGCATTTTTACAGACCGGTGTTCCGATCTCTATCATTGAACCGTGCATCTCTGGCTTAACTATCTCCTCGAGCACGGCCTTCCCTTTCGAAAGAAGTTCCACTTGAAGGTGAGACTTCAGTTCGCGTGTCTCGGGATCGATCAGCATGTACTCCTCTTCGATGCCGAGCGAAAAACTCGGCTTCTCGTATGGGTCATGCTCAGTAAACGTATCGTTGTCGATAATTCCTTCTGTATCCATAGTTCTTGGGAACAGCTTAGTGATCGAACTTTCTTCTCTTGAACGAACTACCGCCACTCTTTACTTCGAGACACCCCCGGCAAGCATCTCACTCCAACGATACTCCTCCGGTGCTCGGCGTCCCTTCTTCGCCTCTTCGATAGCGTAAGTTGCGAGCGTCTCCACAACCCACTCAAAATTCTCCTGACCAACCGAAGAAAGCTCAGCGTCTGGTGCTGGGTTCATGAAGTCGATAGCGTAGGGAATTCCGTCGCGGACGGCAAACTCTACTGTGTTCATATCATATCCGAGAGCCTCGCAGATCGTCACGCAGTCGTCCCCAATCCGTTCGTACATCTCCTTTGATGTATCGAAGTCGGCAACGTACCGCAAGTGGTGGGGATTCCGAGGCTGGTAGGGCATAATCCGGATATACTTTTTGCCAATCACATAGCAACGATAGTAGGCATCGAAGTCAATGTCTTCTTGGTAGGTCATACAAATGTCTTCCGACTCATCGTATGCCTTGAAGAAATCTGCTTCACTCTCAATCTTATAGACATTTTTCCATCCCCCTCCGTCGAACGGTTTCATCCATCCCGGGAAGCCGACATACTCAAAAATATCCTCCCAATTCAACGGATAGATCAAGTTCCGCATCGACTGACTTGTGGTGTTTGGCGGATGCTCCTTCGTTGGGAGGAGCACAGTCTTCGGAACAGCTACACCCAGCTTTTGAGCGAGTGCATAGTTGAAGAACTTGTCATCTGCCGACCACCAGAACGGATTGTTGATTACCCGCGTCCCGTTGAGGGCAGCATGTTTCAACATCGCACGATAGAATGGAATATCTTGAGAAATACGGTCGACAATTACCGTGTAGGGGAGCGGATTATCGAGGATAATCCCCCCTGTCTGCAACAACTCGGCCCGCACGTTCTCTTCACGACGATTGATTGCCTCGACAAGAGCCGGTGGAAACGATTGTTCCATACCGAAAAGGACTGCGATACTTTCCATAAACAGATTTGATAATGGTTTTGAGACTCGTAGATGAGTAGAGAACTTGTGAAGTCAGTTGGCAGGTGATACCCCTCATCCGTTTTTTGTGGTTCGTTGCACACTCTCAGGGTTTAGAGGCAATGTTATGAATAACTTAGCGAAGATCAAAGGGGGGAAAGGTAAAATCCTCACCTTCTCGATTCACCTTCACGATATATACTTACTGTTCATAGGTTTGCGAGAGTGATGATAGGGTCGAGATGGCTAACAAGCAGTGGGCAGATATCTTGAATATTGACCACAAAGACAACTTCCGAAGATAGAACCGAATACATGAACTGCCCCGGTGGGGCAGAATGAACGAGTAGATAAGTCAGGACTTCCGGTTCAGCCGCCCCTTCAGGGCGGAGAAGTCAAAGAAGAACGGCTCTCCGTGGGATGCAGCCTACGGCTTTTCCCACGGCCACACGTGAGTGCTCCCTACGGGAGCGGCTCAACAATTGGTAGCTTCTACTGTGAAGATTGTGCATGTTCAAGCAGAGAGAACTACAATGTCAGCTCTATATCGAAGAGAGTCAACTGCTCTGACTGCCCCGGAGGGGCAACCGTTGTGTGGCCGGGGATGGCAATCCCCGGAAGCCAAGCATTAGAAGAACTCTCGCCCCGGAGGGGCAGAATGAACGAGCGGAGATATCAGGACTATCGGCGCAGCCGCCCCTTCAGGGCGGAGAAGTCAAAGAAGAACAGCTCTCAGCCTACAGCTTTTCCCACGGCCACACGTGAGTGTTCCCTACGGGAGCGGCTCGAGGATTGGTGGCAAATTGAGAGAAGAATTGTTCTAAAGACGAGACCAACCATTGTTCGGAAGTGATGTATCGGAGCCTGCCGAGAGTGAGCTATCAACGGGACTTATGGTTTTGCATTTTCATTAACGGTATGTATATCTACTTCTTAAGGGGACAAAGGGTTACCAGCAAAGTTCGAAGATTCGTTTAGCTGAGAATCAACGCAAAGGCATATGCACTACAGAATCCGAAGAATCCGACAGGCAGGGGTGATACTTCTTACCCTCCCACTTCTCTACTCCTCAATAGCTGCTTCAACTACTGGAACAGAACGTCGAGAACAGACAGTGGAGCTTAGAGATATCACTGTTACGCCATCAAAGGCCTACGCAACCATCACCTTTCTGCTGAGTGGTAAAGTCTCAACGGTTGTCATCGAAAAGAAGGGGACGAACATAGGGCAAGTTCGGATGAAGAGTTTGAAGGCTGAGGCAAAAGCTCTCAACTCGGCCCTTCCCAAACCAGGGGTTCTCTCGGTGAAAGCACATATCGAGCGAACCGATGTATTGGTTACCGACGTGCGCTTTAGCCGCGAGGTAACCTCGATGAGTGTTATCCGGCGAGACTCAGCTCAAGTTGTCGTGAAGGTCAGCCTCGGGAAGGTGGTTTCAGGTAAGGGTGTAGAGGAGAGCAGTGCAGGTGCAAAAACCGACTGGAAGCTATCAACCATTGTGATTGATGCCGGACATGGTGGGAAAGACCCCGGGGCAATTGGTATCGGCGGCGTGCAGGAGAAAGCAATCACACTCGCAGTTGCAAAAAAGCTGCGCGATGAGCTGAAAGCGAAAATGCCGGGGGTAAAGATTGTGATGACCAGAGATGGCGACCAATTCGTTGAACTCTACAAGCGGGGTGAGATCGCCAACAAGCAGAATGGACGCCTCTTTATCTCCATCCACTGCAATTCGATGCCGGAGAAGCCTCACCCAGCAAAAGGGTTCGAGTGCTGGATTCTTCGCCCCGGAAAGAGTGACGACGCGGCGAGAGTAGCCTCGCGTGAAAATGGCGTAATCCAGTACGAATCGAACAGAAAACGGTACGACACACTCGACGCCGAGATTGCAATTCTTGGGGGCTTAGCCCAGAGTGCTTCGGCACGCTACAGCGAACAACTTGCCTCGGAGATTCGCTCCTCGATGCAATCGAAAACTCCGTTGAAAGATCGCGGCATTCACCAGGCAGGCTTCTACGTCTTAGTAGGTGCGTCGATGCCGGCTGTGCTGGTAGAGTTGGGATACGTCAGCAACGAAGATGACGTGAAAACGCTGAAGAGTTCCGCAGGCCAAAGGAAGATGGCGCAGGCGTTAGCCGAAGGAATTAAAAATTTCGAAAAGGTCTACGCAGAATCGTTGAATGTTGGGGAGTAGAGACATGACGCGTCATGCCTCTACTCCACAACCCCCGGCAACCCCTGCATCTCAGGAATGCGCTGGCGTGGAATCTTGCTCTTCGAGCCGGCATCGATGTGCCAACTTACCCGCGTTCCACCGATATGTACCAGTGGAGGCTCGTTCGTCTCAAACAGATTTCCGGCATATAGAGCTTCTATCCGTTCATCTCCAAGTCCACGCATCCGAGCAGTGGTGGTGTCGATAACAAATGCGTTGAGCGTATCAGAAGGATCGCAGAAGGCAATCACACGGGCAGGGTCACCATTGTGGACGAGAATTGGAGCACCGACGTGAACGATGGAATACATCTCCTTAATCTGTTCACGTGACATCCGCATACATCCGTGTGAAGAGGGACGAACCCCAAGGTAGCCGTAGTAGCCCGATCCATCCAACCCGTGAAAGCCAACACCTCCGTAAACCCCAATCCAGTTGTGAAGCTTCGCATCGTTGAACTGGCGACTGATAGCCATCGGCGTCATATACTGCACGGTGAAGATTCCAGTAGGAGTCGACATTCCCTCGCTGATGTATGGATTTCCACTGGAAATCAGAAACGTTCTGGCATTCCCATCACGATTGTGAACCGTGACGTTTTGCTTTTTGAGGTTTACCTCAAGGTAAATTGAATCAGTTGTGTAGAGGGTATCGCGCACATCTAAGTGGCTCTGAATTAACCCTGCCGGGCGAAGACTGTAGGTTGGCTCAACCGGCTCTTCATCTGAAAGTGCGCTGAACTGATTGTCGGCACTTCCAGTTGAAAAAAGAGCAAAGAAGCTGACCAAAAGAACCAATCCTACTGCACCAAACGTACTCTGTTTATTCTTCATACTACGTATCGATCACAATAGTTTGAACCCAAAACGGCTTGTGCCTCTGCCGTAAACGAAATATAAGCCGGAATGGTGGAATGATCGACAGTGGAAGTGTGTGATGATTTCAATAGTTATCACGATAACCCCAAGGCTGGCACGACCTGTAGCCCTTTTTCGTGGTGTTGTTCCGTACATTTGTATGTGAGGCTGCCCATAAAAAACAAACAATGCAAAAAGAACAATGCTTGCAAATTCATATTTGATTCTCGGTCCTCACGGACCATCTGATATTGCCTTCGCGGCAATTACACAACGCCATACGATTCCTCTGGTCTGGGCATTCCTTGCAGGAGCAGAGGGGGCACGTTTCGACAAGGAAGGGAGTGAATATTTCTTCGCCTTGAATGTCGACGATGGGCTGAAAATCCTCGACCGAGGAATGGCAGCTTGGAACTACAACAATTACTTCCGGGACATGTTCGCTCCAGTTGGTGTCTTCCGTCAGTGGCTTCAGGATTACAGACCGGAGACACCGATCTACATCAACGTGACGGAATTGATTCAACGCTCTCCAACACCGGAGCAAGATGTGGAGTCGCTGAGCAATCTCGGTGAGAAAGTTCGCGAGGCGTTCGCGAACATCGAGGAGCAACAGTTCACCCACTTCATTAACGATCTTCGGGCAATGGCTCACCCCTTCATCACTGTCCCAATCACTGGCGACCGTGAGCGCGACGCATATATTCTGACGTTTGAAGTACGGGATACGGCAAGCGTGGAGGCGGAGATGGCATTGCAGATGATTGGAGTAGATCGGGATAAATCGTTGCTCCGCGCCGCTACAGCAACGCTGCCAAAGTTGAATGCAGAAGAGGATGAATCCGAGATACTGCCAGCAAAGGAACCTCGTGAGGATGACTCCTTCTTTACGACAGTCTTCGCACAAGAGGGAACCGATATTAAGAAGTTTTTTATCGACAACCTCGGCATG
Organism: Kapaibacterium sp. (SeqCode); assembly: GCA_050248595.1. Taxonomy (GTDB): domain Bacteria; phylum Bacteroidota; class Ignavibacteria; order OLB7; family OLB7; genus JAGWAZ01. The sequence continues at coordinate 6,467 of JBFWSB010000011.1, read as the reverse complement.
ACGCTCGACCGCGAGACCCCTCGCTATATCTTCTTAGAGCACAATGGTGAGCGGCTGAAAGTGATTAAGCTGGCAAAGCCCGTTGCCCAACGAGTGGAAGAAGAGATGCAAGATCTCTGAAGAGCTGGTCTCGTTCTCGTTGAGGCCTAAGCAGAATAAAAGAGTAGAAACAAAAAGAGGCGGAACATTCTCAGAAATGTTCCGCCTCTTTGATATTTATTGTTGGATGAGAGTGCAGGAGATTATGTGTCCCCTCTGCCGGGGCGTGTGCTGATGCGACTGGAGTAGAGAAGACGAATTCCTTTCTCTTGATCTTCGAGACTCTTCAGGTATTGAACGCGATCTTTCGCCTCGTCCATACCGTTGCAAATCTCGACGTAGACACATTCCCATGGGGCATCGGAGACTGTTAACCGACGTGATGAGGCTACTTTACGCGCAAGGTCGGCGGTAACCCCAACTGAATGCTTGCCGGTGAGGGTGCTTCTCATTACATATACATACGCAGACATAAATCCCTCCTCATCTTAAGTTTCGGCAGATGTTCAACGCACTGGACACAATACGTTGAATAGTCATCCGAGCGGGAGACGGGGATCGAACCCGCGACGTCAAGCTTGGGAAGCTTGCATTCTACCACTGAATTACTCCCGCATTGCGTTTTGGTGTAGTTTCAGCCCTTCCGAAGCAGACAGAAACTGCACGAAAAACAAACGCTAAATCTACTATTGTCCGATACAGAAAACAAGAAAAGAAAGAATAAAATCTATGGCTGAAATTTCATGAGTTCAATGGAAGGAAATGAGATTATTGCCGTTGCAGTTGGCCTGATGTTCAACAAGCGAGGGGAAGTCCTCCTCTGCCAACGCCCGGAAGAGAAGAGCTATCCGCTGAAGTGGGAGTTTCCTGGCGGGAAAGTGGAAGAGGGAGAAACCTCGATTGAAGGACTTCGCCGCGAGCTACGCGAAGAACTACAGGTTGTCTCTACTGATGAAACCTTATTCCACGTGGAGACCACCTCCTACTCCGATGGGCGCACCTATCGGGTGGAGTACTTTCAGATTCAGTCGTGGGAAGGTAACCTTCGGAACGTCGAGTTTGCTGACATCGCCTGGGTTCTCCCGAAAGACTTTCTGAACTACGATATTCTTGAGGGGAACAGAGCAATTTGCAAGATGATCGCAGGGTAAGCTCTAATCGATGTTGAGCTATCCCCTCCCCGATCAATCCTCTTCATCTGCGTCGACAAGCACCTTGATTTCGACCACTGGTACGAACGTCGGGTCATCCTGCTGCTTCCGCTCGAACTTCAAGATGTCGTAGTAGACACAACGGTTGCCGCTGTGAACAGGCCACTCGCGACATGTGTCGGGTCTTGCGTCGTAGATCGAGCAGAGTCGCGTCGTCTGGTCGAGAAAAATACAGGTCTCTTCAAAGATCAGATCTCTTTTCCTCTTCAGTGCGCGGTGTCCGTCAACAATCCGCGTAAACTTTTCCTTCGCCTCGTCCGGAGTCAACCCGAAATGTTTTCCCAGCCGCTTAATGTCTTTCTTCCAGACATCGACGCGATCGTATATCGAGCAGCAGTAACCGACACAGTCGGTGCAATCGTACTTCAGTTTTCCCACAGATTTTTCCGTTAAATGTTTTGGACTGAGGAGATATCCCCTTCTCCCCTCTCGGCACGCCCCATCATTCGCCGCATCCGTATCCGACGAGATAGAATTCCATGTGTCGGTGAAAAGAAGAGTGCGAACGTGAAGAGGATACCTGAAACAACAGCCATTGCTCCGGCAATCGAGCCGTCGAGTAATGATGCAAGATAATATCCACCGACTGCAGATACTAACGAAAGAAGTACACCGTAGATCAACATCCGGTGAAGTCGATCTGTTAGAAGCCAGGCTGTTACCGACGGGGCAATCAACATCGCCACGACGAGGATTGCCCCAACCGACCAAAAGGCTCCGACTGTTGTCAACGAGACCATGCCCATCAGGGCGTAGTGCCAGAATGTTGCCGAGATGCCGAGCGAGACTGCAAGCGAAGAATCGAACGCCGTGATCTTCAACTCTTTATATCCCACCAAAACGAAGATGATGTTCAACAGAAAAATTCCAGCGAGGGTCAACACGGCAGATGGTATTTGCATTCCAGCAATTGAAACCATGTCGAACGTGATGTAGGCAATCTCTCCGTAGAGAACACAGTCTTGATCGAGGTCCACCATCCCAGCGTAGCGGGAGATCAGAATCACCCCGATAGCAAAGAGCCAAGTGAAGGTAACCCCAATCGACGCATCCTGCTGAAGTCGTCCTCTGCGGTGAAGTGTCTCCACCAGAAAGGCTGTCAGCAGACCGAATCCGGCAGCACCGAGAAGCATCGGGATCGAGGAGCGGCTACCAGTAATCAGGAACGCAATGACGATGCCGGGAAGAACCGCGTGGCTGATTGCATCCCCCAACATCGACATTTTGCGCAACACCAAAAACGAGCCGATAAGGGCGCAAGAAGCCCCAGCGAGCGTCCCTGTTAGTATAATCCAGAAAGCATCCATAGGTATCGTTGGTCAGTAGATTCTTCTCACGGAAATTTTCCCACTATCGCGGCAACCGAACCGACAATCCGGCTCCTAAGAAGAGGTCTTCGGCTTCTTCAGTCAATCCGATCCCCGACGCAATATCAAGCTGGACGTTATTAGTCACGAGCCAAGTCAAACCAGAATCAAAGGAATGTTCTGGATTCTCTTCCCATGGGCCATTCCCATACAGCTCGAAAAAGCATCCGAAAGCATCGGTGAGGCCAAGGCCGAGGGCAACTGTGTAGAGTCCTGTGAACTCTTCATCTTCCCACGCTCCGCCGATGTTATAGCCGAGCGAGAAGGTTTCAGAGAGATCGTGCGCCATAGCAAGTCGTATGTCGGGAACCAGCACTTCAGGCGCAATGCCGTCAGCCCCAACTGGCAAGGTGAGGTGGGCGAGCAATGCTACCTGCGGTGACAAACCATCCCCTTTCATCAGCCGAACTTTTCCCCCAACAGAAATGTCGCCGAGACCTGAAAGGTCACTGTAGTAATTGCACGGAGGTAAGGGAAAGATAGTTTGGCGACAGTCATTGCGGGGATCAAAGTTCTGGGAAATCCACGATCCACCGATGCGAAGCTCTACTCCATCGAACAGACCAACCCGGACTAACAGTGCTGGCGCAGTCAGCTTTTTCTCTGTATCGGTTGAATCCGCCCCACCAGATATGTCGACAAACTCGTTCACGGAGATTTCAACGCCGGCTTCGATCTGAACGCTCCCCGGAGCAATTGTCGATGCCGACTCAGTTTGGTCTGGACGGTCGGTAACCAGTTCTTCACCCTCAACTCCTTGCCCCACCACGAGTGAAGGGGAGAGAATCAACGTAACGAGCAGAGCTATCCATCCGCTTCTCCAATCGCTATGATTTGTCTGACTCACGTTCTGGCATTTGTTCTTTAGCATAAGCATCGTTGTTCAAATCTTTTCTTCAATCGATCTAATACATCTGTTGGTTGAGTGGTTGCAGATAGAAGAATCTATCATCTCCAGTCCCCTCTCTGCTACCTGTACGGAATAACTTGTTGGTGAGGATCGCTCTCTGGTCTGTTCAGCAATCCTTCCAGCTCCCTCTCAAGTTCAGGAGTCAACACATGTTCAATCGACTCAGCATCGTCGTGAACGTGATCCGGTGCGATCCGGACGTACTCTGTTAGGTAGACTTCCCAGAGGCGATGCAATCGGGTAATCCGTGCTCCCCGGGCTATTCCTTCCGGCGTAAGGCTCCAGCGATCTCCCTCTCTCTCCTGCACATATCTGTCGCTCACAAGTCGAGCCAGCCCCCTCCGCAACGTTACCCGAGGAATCATGCGATACTCTCGGATCTCGTCAAGGCTTCTCTCACCCTGAAGATTCCCATCAACCTCTCCAATGCGATGCATGGTTTTCAGAATATTTTCGGCAAGTGTAATGCGCACGTTTTGGCGACGGCGGAGTGCGCGGGCAATCACTCCACGTTGTGGGGCAACTAACAGCGAGAGAAAGAAGATGGTGGAAGCAACTACCACAATCCAAGGACCTGTCGGCATCTTCGGTTCCAAGTAGCTGATGAACGCACCCCCATATCCTGAAACAATGCCGAAGAGTGAAGAGAGAAGGATCATCACCCCGAGCCGTTCGGTCCAGTAACGAGCAGCGGCAGCAGGTGTAATTAGCATCGCAGCCATCAACACCACACCGACAGCTTGAATGCCAACAACAACAGCAAGGACGAGAAGTGTTGTCATCAGAAGTTCGAGAAAGCGGGCCGGGAAACCGATTGCCTTCGTAAAGTCAGGATCGAACGAGATCAGCTTCAGCTCCTTGAAGCTCAGAACGATAATCAGCACCAACAGAAGGCTTACTGATCCGAAGATGATAACATCTTTCGAGAGGAGTGAGGCAGCCTGACCGAAGAGGAACTTATCAAGTCCAGATTGATTTGCTGAACCTGAGTGCTGGATATGTGTGAGGAGAAGAATACCGAGTCCGAAAAAGACACTTAGCGTCAAACCGATTGCAGCATCTTCTCTAATTCTGCTTTTGCGGACGATGTAATCCATTGAGACCATGCTAATCCACCCGGTGACGGTTGCCCCAATCATCAGGGCGAGAGGATCTTTCGTGCCGACAATCATGAAGGCGAGGGCAACGCCGGGAAGAACGGCGTGGGCAACAGCATCCCCTACTAAGGCTCGTTTGCGCAGGAGCGCAAAGCAGCCAATAGCAGCCGATCCAACGCCGAGAAGAATCGAACCGATCACAACAGTTCGAATACTTGAATCTCGTAAGAGAAAAAAATCGAGCAACTCGGGGTTCATTGCAAGTCTCTCCCACGCTCCTGCTTCTTCATCAACTCTGCCACTTTGGTTAGCAGATTTAGTCGCCCTCCGTAAGTCTGCTGCAAGAGCGTATCGGTAAAGACTTCGTCCAACGGACCGAAGGCGACTAAGCGAAGGTTCAACAGTAGAACCCAGTCGAAGTATTCCCGGACAGTTCCAAGATCGTGGTGAACCACAATCACCGTCTTGCCACGACGGCGCATCTCACGCAACAACTCGATGATAGCCCCTTCGGTTGCGGCATCTACACCAACGAAGGGTTCATCCATCAAGTAGAGATCAGCATCTTGAGCTAAGGCGCGAGCGATGAAGACCCGCTGCTGTTGCCCACCGGAGAGTTGGGAGATTTGGCGCTTTGCCAGATCAACAATCCCAACTTGACGTAGTGCCTCCATCGCCACATCTCGATCAGAATCGCGAGGTCGTCGGAAGAGACCGATCCGACCATAGCGCCCCATCATCACTACGTCGAGAACGCTGGTGGGGAAATCCCAGTCGACAGAGTTTCGCTGAGGAACATATCCAACGCGACTCCGGGCACGTTCTAAATCTTCGCCGAAAATCTTCACGTAGCCACTTGCCAGTGGAACCAATCCCATGATCCCCTTAATCAGGGTTGACTTCCCGGCTCCGTTCGGGCCCACAATCGCAATCAACTTCCCCTCAGGCGTTGCAAAGTCAATATCCCACAGAACAGGTCGCCGGTGATAGCTAACAGTGAGGTCGTGGACTTCAAGTGGAGGAACTCCAGATAGTATAGTCTGCTGTTCTACCTCCTCTTTCTCTTCACCACTCAGGCTCTCCTTGTACTTCATTTCAGTGCCTCGACAATCGTGTTCACATTCGCCCTAACCATGCCAACATACGTTCCCTCGGGTCTCCCTTTTGCACCCATTGCATCCGAGAAAAGTTCTCCTCCAATCTTCAAATCGTGTCCTTCTGACTTTGCACCTTCAATCAACGCTTCGATATTGCTTCGACGAACGCTTGACTCTACAAAGACCGCCTTGATCTTACGCTCCACGATTAAATCGACCATCCGCTTTCTGTCGGCAAGTCCCGGCTCATCCACAGTGCTGATACCTTGAAGTCCTCTCACTTCGATCTTGTAAGCCCTCCCGAAGTAGCCAAAGGCGTCGTGTGCTGTAATCAGGAGGCGAGATGATTCGGGAATCGTCTCGATCTGCCCCCGCACCCAGATGTCGAGTGTGTCGAGTTGGGCGAGGTAGGTTTTCCCCTGCATCTGATAAACCTCACCATGTTCCGAGTCGAGTCGAGCAAGTGTGTCAACCAAACCAGAGATGGCCCCTCGCCAGAGGCTAACGTCGAACCAGATGTGGGGATCGTAGGCTCCCTTAAACTCTGGTGGACTACGGCGGAGCGAGGGATCGACATAATCACCGACGGCAATCACCGGTTTCCGACTCGAAAGCTTTTCGAGTACTTCGGCCAGTTTGCCTTCCAAGTGAAGACCGTTGTAGAGGATGATGTCGGCATCGGTAAGCAGCTTCATGTCAGGCTGCGGTGCTTGGTTGTGGTGGGGAGCAACGCCAGGTCCCAGCAG
>JBFWSB010000010.1:0-30411 GCA_050248595.1 Kapaibacterium sp. (SeqCode) | reverse complement strand
TGATTGAACCTACTCTTCAATACCGAATGCGTGTGGTGAAACGACTCTACCTTGCTCGCCACGCCAAATCATCGTGGGATGAAGGATGGCTCGACGATGTGGAACGCCCACTGAACGTTCGGGGGAAACAGGATGCGCCAATAATGGGAGGTCTCTTGCGGAAGATGGGGGTGAAGCCTGACGTGATCGTCACAAGTCCTGCTGCCCGAGCTTCTGCTACGGCGCGGATTGTTGCTCGGGAACTTGGATACCCTCTAGAGAAGATGCGATACCGTGAACGCCTCTACGAAGGGGTCAGTCGGGACTATGTCGATACCATCGCGTCGCTCGATCCTGAATATGACTCGGCAATGATTTTCGGCCACAACCCGACGATAACAACCATTGCTAATATGCTGACCGGTTCTTCGATTGTGAACATCCCAACATCTGGTGTTGTTGGGATTGAGTTCGACACCGATTCTTGGATTCGAGCATCAGAAGAGAGGGGAACTCTTCTCTTCTTTGAGTATCCGAAGAAGGGTGAGTGATCGAAGTGCCTGAAGCAGTATCGTAGGTGAGGGAAAATCCCTACTACATTCAACAGCGTTATAGACCTATTGGCGATTTGATTTTATGGTTCAACCGAAGGAAGAAGAGGCGATTGTGAAGCCGGAAGAAAATGTTGAGGGAGAGTCTCAAGAAGAATTCCCTGAGAAGCCGACAGATCTCTACCGCGACCGTGAGTTAAGTTGGCTCTCGTTCAACTATCGCGTGTTGCAGGAGGCGAAAGATCAGCGAGTTCCACTCTTCGAACGGATTAAGTTCTTAGCAATCTATTCTTCGAACCTTGACGAGTTTTTTCGCGTTCGGGTCGCCTCGCTTCGAAGTCTCCTTCGTCTCAGAAAACGATCGCGCCAGTCTCTGACGATTGATCTGGGTGAGTTAATCGGACAGATTCGTTCTACTGTATTCAAGTACCAAGAGGAGATCGGGAGCACCTATCGTGAGGAGATACTTCCCGACCTTGAACGGGTGGGGATCAGGATATTGAACGAGAGTGAAGTGAACGCGGAGCAGTTGAAATATCTGAACGAGTGGTTTGAAGAACATCTTCTCTCCAACCTTCACGCCACGTTCTTACAACAAGAATTCGCCGGTCCCTTCCTCCACAACCGAAAGCTCTACTTGATTGTTGCCTTGCAACCCCGCCTTGCCAGAAAATTCTGGAGCGAGCAGAGTGAGGAAGAAAAAGCATCCGTGCCGAAGAGTGAAATCTCACTCGCCATCTTAGAGGTTCCTTCGGCTACACTTGGTCGCTTCCACAAGCTTCCCTCTCCAAACGGAGAGCATCACGTCATGTTCTTGGATGATATTCTTCGACTCTTTATCTCCCGCATCTTCCCCGGCTTCAATCCAGTTGATGCTTGGTCGGTGAAGCTAACCCGAGATGCAGAACTCTACATCGACGATGAATTTGCAGGCGATCTGCTGAAGAAGATTCGCAAAGGTTTGCGCAAGCGTGAGCAAGGGGTTCCCTCACGGTTCCTCTTCGATAAGCGGATGCCAGCCGACGTGCTGAAAGCACTCCGAAAAGGTTTAGAGCTTCGGAAAGAAGATTTAGTCCCTGGGGCGAGATACCACAACTTCAGCGACTTCTTCACCTTTCCGTTCCCCGACCAACCGGAACACTTCTACCCTCCGATGCCCCCCCTTATCAACGAGGAATTGCAGAGGGAAGAACTCCTCTTCGATGCAATCAGCAAAAAGGATTATCTCTTCCATTTCCCGTATGAATCGTACGACCCCGTGATTCGGTTCATTCGAGAGGCTGCCGCCGATCCACAAGTGCGAGCTATTGCCATCACACTCTATCGCGTTGCCTCCGATTCGGAGGTGACCAAGAGCTTGATTCAAGCAGCGCAGAACGGGAAAGAAGTAATGGCCTTCGTTGAGGTGAAAGCTCGGTTCGACGAAGAGTCGAATCTCTACTGGGCAGGTGAAATGGAGAAGGGGGGAGTGCGTGTTCTCTACAGCTTCCCTGGCTTGAAAGTTCATTCAAAGATTTGTGTGGTCACCCGCCAAGAGGGTGATGGACTGAAGCGGTATGCCTACTTGGCAACCGGTAACTTCAACGAGAGAACTTCACGCATCTACTGCGATCAAGGTCTGCTAACGGCTGACGAGCGGTTAACAGAAGAGACTGACCGGGTCTTTCGTTTCCTTTCGGGAGAGATACACGAGCCAGAGTTCCACCACTTATTGGTTGCCCCCTTCACTCTTCGGAAACGATTGATTGGGCTAATAGATCGTGAGATAGAACATGCAGTCTCTGGCAGAGGGGGCGCAATCACCTTGAAGGTAAATTCGCTTGAAGATAGTGAGATGATCGACAAGCTCTACCAGGCAAGTCAGGCCGGGGTGAAGATTCGATTGATTGTCAGGGGAATCTGTTGTCTCCGTCCCGGTCTGCCCGGGTTAAGCCAGAACATCGAGGCAATCAGCATCGTCGATCGATTCTTAGAACATGCCCGCATCTACCTCTTCCACAACAACGGCGAGGAAGAACTCTACACTTCCTCTGCCGACTGGATGAAGAGAAACCTTAGTCGCCGAGTGGAGGTTGCCTTCCCCATATACAACCCTGAACACAAACAAATGCTTCGCCAAGTTTTAGAGATTCAATGGCAGGATAACCAGCACGCCCGATGGTTGGACGAGGGGAGAGAAAATGAGTATCGAACTGGAGGAGCTACAGAGGTGAGGTCGCAGATTGCGTTGTATGAGATGTTGGGGGGAGCAAAAAAAACAACGTAGGGAGCCGTTCTGCTCTATCTGCTCTATGTTATCTGCACATGTTATTAGCTTCTACTCTGCAGATTCAAGATGTTCACGCCGAGAGAACATCAACGTCAGTACTCCATCAAAGAGAGTTTATTGCTCCGACTGCCCCGGAGGGGCAACAGCTGCGTGGCCGGGGACAACGTCCCCGGAAAACGAAGTATTGAACTTAACTTCGCTCGCCTCGGAGGGGCAGAATGAACGAGCGAAGATGGCAGGACTACCGGCTCAGCCGCCCCTTCAGGGCGGAAGATGCAAAGAGTAAATGCTACCCGTGGGGTGCAGCCGTTGGCTTTCCCCACGGCCACACAGCAGTGCTCCCTGCGGGAGCTACTCGATAGTTGTTTGCTTCTACTGTGCAGATTGTGGATGTTCAAGCAGAGAGTAGATCGCTGTCAGTTCAACACCGTGGAGAGTCACTTGTACTGACTGCCCCGTAGGGGCAACCGCAATGTGGCCGGGGACAACGTCCCCGGAAGCCAAGTGTTAGAAATTCTCTCGCCCCGTAGGGGCAGAATGAAATTGCTCGTCTCGAGCAATTCAACTCCTCCTCTGTATCTCGACTCGAAGTCCATCTCTCGGTCGGAGCGTAATTGAAGGATAAAGTTCCGGCTCACTCTCTTCACTGTAGTTGAGCCGCACTTGCCGAGCTATCGTTGATAGCACGAGAGCGGCCTCCATCTCCGCGAAGGCATAGCCAATGCAGAGGCGAGGTCCTCCGCCAAAAGGGAAGTAGGCATATCGAGGGAGACCGGCTTCAAACTCTTCTGTCCACCGTTCTGGAAGAAACTCTTCTGGTTCATTGAACCACCTCGGGTCGCGGTGGAGTATCCACTGGCAGGCGAAGATTTGCGACTTGGGTGGTATCTCATGCTTGCCAATCTTCCACGACTCAATGTTCTCTCGCCCAACTCGCCAGGCTGGAGGGAAGAGTCGAAGTGTCTCCTTCACAACTTGCTTGGCGAACGTTAGGTTTGGCAAGTCATCTACGGTCGGATTTCTGTTCCCGAGAACTCGGTCGAGTTCTTCCTCAAGTAGCTCCCGTTTCTTCGGGTTGCGGGAGAGGAGGTAGAAGGCAAAGGTTAGCAGGTTCGCCGTTGTCTCATGGCCCGCCAGAAAAATTGTTATCGCTTCATCTCGCAATTGCTCATCACTCATGCCACTTCCGTCATCGTCCCGAGCGGCTAAATACATGCCGAGGAGTGTGGGGTCATCTTCTGGCGTAATCCCCGAAGCGCGACGTTCCTTGATAATCTCGAAAATAATCTCGTCCAATCCCCGCTTCGCTTTTTGGAACCGAAGCTTCTTCGGTCTCGGAAGCCAGTCGAAAAAGATGTAGGCAAAGGATTGATAGTCCATAAACCTGTCGAGGGCAACCTCGAGAATGTGGCCAACTCTTCTCTCCTCTTCTTGGTCGATGTCAGTGCCGAAGAGTGTGGTGGTGACGATCTCAAGGGTCAAAGCCATCATCGTTGCGTGTAGGTCAACGTGCCTTGTTCGATTCCAGAAGTCGAGCATCTTCTCGGTCTTCTCCACCATCGTTCGTCCATACTCTTCGATCCGTTTCTTGTGGAAAGCAGGTGCGGCAAGTCGCCGTTGGCGGAGCCAGAATTTTCCTTCACTCGTGAGCAGCCCTCTCCCCAGAGTCTCTTCGGCTAAGTGAAGCAGCTTTGGCTTCAGGAAGTTCCGGTTCTCGGTCACCAGCATCCGCTCAATATCTTCTGGGTCGTTAATCAAGTAGATGTTAATCTTCCCCACGCGGAGGTAGACCAGATCGCCATACGTTCTAACCGATTCTCTGAAGAAGCGAAGAGGATCGGTTGTGATCTGTCGGTAGTGGCCGAGAAATCCTCGAGTTGGTGGGGAGGGGGGAGCCAAGCTCTCAGCTGATACGTTCGATGTTGTCATAGAAATCTCCAGAAGATAATCGTCCCAAAATATCTCCCAACGCTACACGAAGACTCATCGAATTGTGAGGAGAAAACCGCTGCAATTTCCCTGCGAGATATGAATTCTCTACTTTTGCTTCAATTGATAGTAGAGTAATAGTAGAGACATACAAAGGGAACGTACTCCCTTCACCCACTCTTGGTTTCCTTTGTGATTTGGTGGTAATGAGCCTTCTATTTCTGAAGATGTTGCGAACAACAGACAACAACGTCGAACCTCACAAGACAATCCGAACAGATTCCCTGACGATACTATGATGATACTTGAACGAATGGTTTTTCGTGGCATCCTTTCTCTTTCTCTCTTGGGGTTTCTTGTTAATACCTCTCACGCTCAAGATTCTGAAGCTGTAGAACTCAACCTTCCTATCATACAAATCCTTGAGCAGCGTGGGGGAGAGTACCAACTTCAGATTTCAATTGATGGGGTAGCAGGACTGCGTGAGGGGAATGATGGCACAGTCTGGAGTATCTATCGAGAGGAAGACCCAAATCGAGCGGGGAAGCGGATTGGAAGAGGGGAACTTATCGCGGTCAAAGATTCGACTGCTACTTTCCGAATGGTTCCGATCGACTACGGTGACAGCATGAACGTGATGGTGGGTGATTTGGTCGCCCTTTCGATTACCCTCCCGCAGAATGAGTTCCGCTCTGTAATCTTTGAACTTGCTACTTACGCAATTACTTTCACTGATGCCGATAGACTACCAACGTATTCGCTCAGTGAAGTCTTGACCTCCGATTCACCAACGTATCAACAACAAAAATTGCAGCAGATGCTCGAATCGATTAAGGGAACAGCCGCTGAGTTCAAAGAGTATGCTGCTGACGATTCGACTTTCACGACACCGCAGACCGGAGGACGCTTCCGTGGTATAGGAATGCTCGATGCAATGGAGCGTTCCACTCTCAACGATCTTCTCGCCTTCCTCCGATTCGTTCGTGCCTTCCCTGCAAACTACATGGGGAGAACGTGGGGTCTTGCCGAGACATACGCAACCTGGATTCTGAACAACACGCCAATATCCGAGTTCGACTTGCGGGAAGATTTGATGGATGCCGATTCAGACCAAGAGGTAGAGAATCTTTTCCAAACGTATGCTCCAGATATTCTCAACGGAGGATTTCTCTACGATTGGACATCGACAGCCGAGGAGTGGGCTTTTAACGGAGGAATCGACGATGCCCGACGGCTGAACCTTCTGGTGAAGAGGGGGGCTGCGGTTCTCGAAGATCAAGAGGCGGCTGCTTGGGCTTACTTCTTAGATGCAAGGATTGCCGAAGCTGACTTAGACTACGAACTATCAGTGACAAGCTATCGGCAGGCTCGTGCGATGTTCGAGGATGCTGGCGTTATTCAAGGTGTCTCATTTGCACTCAACAATCTCGGTTCGGTGCTCATCAACCTGAGCAGGTTCGACGAAGCATTGGAAGCTTACGATGCTGCTTACACGATTAAACTGGAGCGATACGAGACCGAAGGTCCAGGGGAGGCCTCCGAGAGTTTGGCACACACCATCAGCGGTCGCGCCAGAGTTCGCAACGCACTCGGCGAATTTGAGAGTGCGCTCGGGGAATATGAACAGTCACGGCAACTTTACGCCGAGGCTGCGACAAACACCTCTGTTTCAAATACTGCTTGGTCACTCCTCCGCCTCGCCGATGTATTGAACAGCCTCGGCCGCTATGAGGATGCGTTGAATCGGCTCGATACAGCCATTCAAATCTATCGTCAGTTGGAAGATCGCAACGGCGAGGCGGATGCTCTCGACGCGGTTGCCTACCAGTATTCGAGTATGGGAAAGTATCGAGAGGCAGTGAAGAAGTACGAGGAGGCTTACGAAGCTCACCTTGAGATGGGAGATAAACAAGATGCTGGCTTCTCGAAGTCGAATGTCGGGCAGAGCTACTGGTCGCTTGGCGATTACTTCAGCGCGGAGAAGGCTCACCGCTTGGCGATTCTGTTGCGAGAGGAGGCGGGTGATTTTTCTGGACAAGCATATTCGTGGCACAAACTTGGCGAGATGTTACGCGAGAGTGGTGACCCGAACGCTGCCTTAGAAGCATACGACAAAGCTGCTGAGATATACATCAAACTTGGAGACCGTGAGAAGCAGGCGGAGGTTCTCTCCAGTGCAGGAGATGTCTACTACGGACAGAAAGCCTGGCGTTCAGCACTTGAAAAGTATAATCAAGCCCTCGACGTACAGCGGGAGATTGGGGCACGGGATGCCGTGGCTACAACGCTATACAGCATCGGCAATGTCTACTACGACGACCAAAAGTATGGACAGGCCGCGAAGATGTATGAGGAGAGTCTTTCAATTAGAAAGGAGATCGGCGACAGACAGAACAGCATCTACAACATGACAGGTTTAGGATTAGTTGCTTGGAACCTACGTGACTACGATGCTGCCTACAACTACTTCGAGAAGGCTCTCGCCTTAGCCGAAGAACTGGAGAGCAGGAGCGACGTTGGTTGGTGCTGGTCGGTGATTGCAAAGGTTGATGCAATGAAGGGGGAGAACGATAGGGCTGTGGAGAACTACACCAAAGCCTTAGCGATTTACCGTGAGATTGAATACAAAAGTGGAGAGATCGACGCCCTGTTAGGGCTTGGCAATATCGACGTGGAGCGAGGAGAATTTGCGAAGGGGCTAAAGAAATTTGGTGAAGCAGAACAATTAGCACGCGAGAGCAATAGCCGGAACCAAATTGGGGACGCACTGAACGCAACTGCCGGAGTCTACTTACTGCTTGGTGAGTACGAGAAGGCGTTGGAGGTAGATAAGAAAGGATTAGAGATTAGTCGTGAGGTAGAGAATGCCTGGGGAATCGGCTCTGCATTCATTGGCATTGGAAACACCTACAATGCGATGGGAGAGTATCGTGCAGCCATCGAGTATTACAATCGTGCCGACAGTATCTATAAAGTCCTGAACGACACACTCGCCCGTGGAACCCCAATCAATAACATTGGAACTGTCTGGTTCTTTCAAGGAGATTACGAGCGGGCGCTGAATCAATTCAATCAAGTATTGAAGATTCTGCAGGATGCTGGACAAGAGGATGAGTTCCTCGCCTTAGTAGTTGGGAACGTTGGGGAGGTATACTACGAGCAGGGGAGACTGAAGGATGCCGAGACGTGGCTGAAGAGTGGGCTTGAACTTTCTGACTCGCTCGAAGCCCGTCGTATAGGGGCTACAATGCTGACTATCCTGACCAAGACAATGATTGCCGCCGACCGACTTGACGAGGCACAAGCCTATGGAGAGCGAGCGCAGAAACTTGCCGAGGCGATTGGTGAGCAGGAACAGATTGCGGAGACAAATCTCGTAATGGGTGAGCTTGCACTTCGCAGAGATAAAATGAGCGAAGCAGAAACCTACTTGAAGAAATCTGTTGAAGTCTCCGAGAAAATTGGTTCTACGAAATACCTCTGGCGACCACTCTTCCACCTTGGAATCATATACAGAGATCGTGGCGATAAGCTTGCGGCTATCAACTACTTGAAGCAGTCGGTTGAGACGATTGAGTCTCTTCGAGATAAGGTTGCCGGAGGTGAAGCAGCGGAAAAACTGTTTGCTTCTGACAGAACAAAGGTGCAAGTCTACGAAGCGTTGATTGCTCTGTTGATTGAAGAGGGAGAAATCGAAACTGCACTCGGTTACTTGGAGCGGAGCAGTAGCGAAGATTTGCGGGCGCGGTTCAAGAGCTTGAATCCTGAGCTTGCCGATCCATCACAGAAAAAGCTGTTGGATCAAGGGCGTGAGATGAAGGCGAGGATCGACAAACTTGCTGAGCAAATTGCGGCAGAGCGGAGCAGCAGTGAAGTGAGCGACGAGAAGATCGAGAAGTTGCAGGAGATTATTTCGATTGCCGAGAGTGACTACATCCGGTTTGTGACCGAGACAATTCGGGAGGAGCCGGAGCTTCGGAACTACTTCAGTGCTGGGGTGAACCCGATTGAACTGCGTCAGCGGAAACAGAAAATCCCGAAGGACGTTGCCGTTGTCTCCTATTTGCTTGGAGAGAATCAACTCTTCGTCTTCGTGGCAACATCCGATACGGTGATCGCTCGCGTTATTGCCACACCCCGAAGCGATATTGAGTGGACTGTTCGGAGTCTCTATCGAATGAGTGCCGTTCCCGAGAGTGAAGAGGGAGTGGAGATGGAAGAGGCTGATGCCCTCCCATATGCATCGGAGTTATACAACCTGCTGATTGCTCCAGTTGAAGATCAGCTTGTAGGAAAGGATAAGCTGGCAATTATCCCAAGTGGCGACCTTCACTATCTACCCTTCGGTCTGCTGAGCAGTTCCGCTGAGGAGCCAGATTACTTGATGGAGAAGTACTCCATCTTCTACGTCTCCGATCTCGGCATCTTCCTCGAAGAAAAACCTCGGGCCGACCAACCTCACGTGATGGCATTCGGCAATGCCGACAACACTCTGCCAAGTGCAGAACAAGAGGTGAAAGATATTGCCTCTCTCTATCCTGACGCAAAAATCTACCTGCGGGAGGAGGCGACAGAAGATAAGGCGAAGAACATGCCGAGTGAGTACAACACACTCCACTTCGCAACGCACGGAAACTTGGATTACACCCACTTCGAAAACTCGTGGCTGACCCTTGCGGAGAATGCCTCGGCTGGTGAAGATGGGCGGTTGACCCTCGAAGAAATCTGGGGAATCTCCAACCTCGCCAACTGCCGTCTGGTAACCCTCTCTGCTTGCAACACAGCCGTCAGCGACGAAGTTGTGGAGGGGTGGCCGATCAACCCGGCAAACGCATTCCTGCAAGTTGGTGTTCCCCGAGTGGTTGCCACTCTCTGGCAGGTGGACGACGCAGCAACGGCAATTCTGATGAAAGAGTTCTACAAGAACCTGAAAGATCACGGCGCAGCCGACGCACTCAAACTTGCACAGTCTACCCTCGCCTCCAACCAAGAATATGCCTATCCCTACTACTGGGCACCCTTTGTCTTGTTAGGGGATTGGAGGTGAGAGTTAAGAGTTTATAGAGTAGTTGCCACAGATCTTCAGGCCACGTCCGGGAACTGTGGAGGATGGTAAGGTAGGCGCAGCTCTTTAGGCTGCGTCGGGAAATGTATAGGGAGTTGAGAATTAGGAATGAAGAATTAGGAAGTTGACTCTGCTTTGTCATTCAATGGTTTTCCGATGACCGCCGCAGGTAGTCTCGTGGGATAGGTGAGAGTTCGTAGAGTTGAGAGTTAAGAGTTTATAGAGTGGTAGCCGCAGCTCTTTAGGCTGGGTCAAAATGTTGTAGAGAAAACCGTGGAAACACTCTTAGCCATCCAAGCAAATTCAATCACACAGACATTCAGGAATTGTTGGCATATGTCTAACTATACAATCGGAATACTCATCGTTTTTATCGGGGTGATTATCAGCAGATTTATCACTGAAAGGGGAATGAAGGTTCTTTCCATTGAAGAGAAAGGGAGACTGGTTGAAGCCTTCTCTTCGTTCCGGATCTGGAATCTTCTTCCATTCGTGCTGGTACTGATTGTCTACTTCTTTCTCAAAAAATCGGGTTCTTCTTGGTCTCCTGAATCGATAGGAATCTTTATGGGAATTCTTTTTCTCATTGCCTTAGCATCTAAGGTTTTTGCAGCTCGCAAACTTCGGACGCTGGATCTTCCACAATCCTACCTAAAGAAGCACGCCATCGGTCAAACTGTTTCGCTGATCTCACTTGTTGTATTCTTCCTTTTGATACTGATATAGTCGAATTAGGTCGTGTGGAATACTCTCCTGTTTCAATGGAATAGAGGGACTGTAGATCGAACCTTACAACATAACCGAGAACATCTGAAATGAACAAAGCATATCTCTCACTTAGCTCAACACTTCTGATTCTCTTTCTTTTCATTGGGTGTAGTAAGCAGGGGAACAGTCAGGATCAAGAGGGTGGAGAAAAGAAGGATAAGGTGGGTCAGGTTGGCACAACCGAGCCAGTTGATCTTACAGGTCTGAGCAAAGCCTATTTCGCCAGTGGATGCTTCTGGTGTGTGGAAGCGGTCTTCGAGAGTGTGCGGGGGGTGAAGGAGGCTGTCTCCGGTTATTCTGGAGGTGATGAGGAGAACCCGACATACAAGCAAGTTGGAAGCGGGGCTACTGGACATGCTGAAGCTGTCGAGGTCTATTATGATCCTGCTGTGGTGAGCTATGAGACATTGGTGAAGGTCTACTACGGCTCGCACGACCCGACAACCGTCAACGGACAGAGTCCAGACTTCGGAACGCAGTACCGATCGATTATCTTCTATCAGAACGATGAAGAGAAGAAGATTGCTGAGAGTTTCCGCGATTCGTTAGCAGCCTCCAGAGCTTACGAGAAGCCGATAGCAACGGAGATCGTCCCCTTCAAGAAATTCTGGGTTGCCGAAGAGTATCACCAGAACTACGAGAGGCTTCACCCCGATCAATCTTATGTTAAGAATGTCTCCATCCCACGCCTCAGACGATTTCAAGAGAAGTTTCCAGAGTTGTTGAAGGAGGGGATTGAGTAGGCTTGTGGGAGTGGTTCAGTATTACAGAGGGAGAATCACGCAAAGGCGCAAAGGTGCAAGGTGCGCAAAGAAGATATGCCTTGGTTCTTGGCTTTGTAGTCGTTTGTTTGCGGTAGCCTCAGAATGGCAAGACTTGGATTCCAACTCTTTGACTTTGTAGACTAGACGATCTCTACCGATCCCGGACGCAGCCTAAAGATCTGCGGCTACCACTCTACGAGATCATCTGCGGTGCTGCCTTCGGCGATCATCGGAAAAACTCTAAATGACAACGTACGCCCAATTCTTCATTCGTAATTCCTAATTCACAACTACCTCCACATTCCCGAGAGCTGCGGTTACCACTCTATAAACTCTTCACTCTCAACTCTACGAACTTCTATCTACATCAGATCGAGAAAGATGAATGCTAAAATCCCGCCGACAACTCCCATCGCTAAGCCCCAGAGGAGAAGTTTGTGGAAGAGTTCTTTCCGCTCGTCCTTGTCCTGAACTGCCGCTAAGCAGAGTGCGCCGAGTGAGGAGAGTGGAGAGACATCCACGAGGTGGGAGCCGATGTCGACAGCAATGGCCATTGAGACAATGTCGGTGACGCCAAAGCCTTGTGCAAGGGATGGGAGAAGTGGGATGTAGAGAGGAATAACGACACCTGATGAGCTACTAAAGACGGAGAGAATTCCAGTTGTGAATGCCAACATGCCGTTGACGATCTCTGGCGAACCAAACTCTGCCATAGTTGCTGTTGCCTTGTCGATTCCTCCCGTTGCCTCCATTACGCGGATAAGAATGTAGATGCCACCGATCAGGAGGATCACATTCCACGGGACATTCTTAATTCCCTCCTCAAGGTCACCTATCCGAAAGAGAGCTAACAGAAGCCCAACGATGATCGTGCTTGCTCCGATGCCAACCTGAAAGACCAGAACCATTATGAGCAGAATCAGGATTGCGACCAGCATCAGGTAGTCATTCCTGTTCCCCCTTCTCGTCGGCTGTGCGTCAAGCCAAGTTGTTCGGTCAGTTACTCCTTTCTTTCCCTTCCTACCAAACAGTAGCCAAGCAAAGAGTGCCGTTACCGTTTGAAGTCCGGCTGCCCCGAGAAAGACTTGCAGTGGAACACCCGGATCGGTTATTCCAATACTCTTCAGAAGTTCAGTGTTGATAACGCCGGTTGGAGCAATTGGAGAGAACGCCGCCGCATTTGCTCCAGTGCAGATCATGATTGCCATTAGCATTGGACTGATCCCAGCGCGGGCAGCAACCGCCATTCCGATAGGTGCAATAATTGCTGTGGCTGCAATGTTCCCCGGCCCAATTGCTGAGAGAACAAACGTTAGAAGGAAGAAGATGATTGGGAGAAATGCGGGCTTACTCCTGACCGTCGCCACTGCTCCGTTCGCCATCCAGTCGAGCGTTCCATTTGCTCGAATCATGCCGAAGGTCATCGTGACTCCGATCAGCATCAAGAGTAAATCGGATGGGAGGAACGAGGGAATCTCTGCAACGTCAAGTTCTGGACTGAAGAGAGCAATACCGAAGGCAAATGCTAAGGAGACGATGCCAACATTAATATCACTCCGCCAGACTCCTATCAGAATCGCTACCACCAACGCAAGGATTGAAAGGAGTGCAATGTCCATGGTTTCTATACAGTAGAAGACCCGTGAAAGTATTGTGAGCTAATTCTGGGGTGCTTGGTCAGAGGGGTGCTCTGTCATGCAGCGAACTAAATGAATTCAATCTTTCCGCGAAGTTCATCTGGAGTAAGGAGTGCGTGAATAAGGAAGAGAGAACGGATCATTTCTCCGACTGAGCGATTGTTTTTGCGACAGAAGACAATCCCATAATGATTCTCTTCTCGTTGGCCCATCCGAAGAAAGTCAGCATCGTGAGTTACAACTACCAATTGATGTTTGCGAGCATATTCAAGTTGTTCAGTGTCTGAAGCCGTGCGCATATTTGCTTCAACTACTGTAATCGCTTCTATGCCCTGACGGATCAATGCTTTCGCAATCACTGGGTCAACGTTCTCATCCAAGTAGAATCGGAGTGACTCAGCCACCTCTCAACGCTCGCAATTTAGATTGAAGAAGCGAAGGGGTATTCTCTCGAAGTGCATCTACAAAGGCATTGTCAGATGAAATCTCCAGATCAATTTCTTCTCTATTATCGTAGTAAAACGAAATGGCAGCATAGATGGCTGCCAGAGGAAGGTCGTAGGTCGCAGCAATAGTTTCAAGGGATTCTCCCAGTAGAAAGTGCATGATAACAATATCGTGCACCGTGATGCGAGAGCCGGCAATCCGAGCCTTCCCCCCCGAATAGTTATCACTTTGATCGATGTGTCTATCTAATACCGTTCTCATACTACTCAAACATTTTATCCTATCATGTCATATAGTTCTATGCTAATGCTGATCGGCGACGATATGAGTTGCCGACTTATTGCTTGGCTGTTGGAGATCACTATCTATTTGCTGGCGTTTCAGCTACTCCTTCACCCTCTCAAGAATTCCAATTCCAAGCTCGGTCAACTGACGAGCGTCAACGTGGGATGGGGCGTTGTCCATCAACGAGGATGCGCGGGTTGTCTTCGGGAAGGCAATCACGTCGCGGATGTTGTCGGTTCCACCTAAGATCATCACGAGACGGTCGAGTCCGAAGGCAATGCCGCCGTGAGGTGGTGCGCCATACTGGAGAGCGTCGAGGAGAAAGCCGAATTTCTCCCGAGCTTCTTCCTTCGTTAGGCCGATCAGGTCAAAAATCCTTCCCTGAATTCCCTGGTCGTGAATCCTGATGCTTCCACCAGCACACTCGTAGCCGTTGATTACTAAGTCGTATGCGTTTGCCCGCACTTTCATTGGCTCTGAGTCGAGCATTACTTCATCTTCGGCGCGATAGGATGTAAAGGGATGGTGGGCTGGGACAGGCTTTCCAGTCTCGGCGTCGATCTCCTCGAACATCGGGAAGTCGACCACGAAGAGCATGTCGTCACCATCAGGAATCAGATTCTCGCGTCGAGCAATCTCAAGGCGAAGCGCACCGAGTGCCTTCTGGCAGGCATATGGCTCGTCGGCGACAATCAGGAGCATATCCCCTTCCTCGGCTTCAAAGCGTTCGAGCAGACCGTTCACTTCCGCATCGTTCAGGAACTTCGCGCTCCCCCCTTCAAGTCCTTCGGCTGTTACCTTCAGCCAGACCAGACCTTTTGCTCCGTAGCGTTTCACATGTTCAGTCAGCTCATCGATGAGCTTGCGAGAATATCCGGCTCCTCCCTTAAAGTTTAGTCCGGAGATCAAGCCGCCGGAGGCAAGCGTGCCACTGAAGACGCCAAACTCTGTCTCACCGAAGAGATCACCTACATCCTGAAGTTCAAGTCCAAAGCGAGTGTCCGGTTTATCCGAACCAAAACGACTCATCGCCTCCTGATACGGCATACGGGGGAGAGGAAGCTCGATGTCGACACCCTTCACCTCTTTCCAAAGTCGAGCAACAAGTCCTTCGGTCATCTGAAGAACATCTTCTTGTTCTACGAACGACATCTCAAGGTCAATCTGCGTGAACTCAGGCTGTCGGTCGGCTCGGAGATCTTCATCACGCATACACTTGGCAATCTGAACGTAGCGGTCGTAGCCAGCAATCATCAAAATCTGTTTGTAGATCTGGGGCGATTGTGGCAGCGCATAGAACTGCCCGGGGTGAACGCGACTCGGCACAATGTAATCGCGTGCTCCCTCCGGTGTGGAACGGATCAACAGAGGTGTCTCAACTTCTAAGAATCCATTCTCGTTGTAGTAGTTGTGGACAACCTGGTAGACCTGATTGCGAAGGCGGAGGAGCGTCTGCAACTCTGGGTTGCGGAGTTCGAGATAGCGGTATTTCAGTCGCAGTTCTTCGCTCGACTTGGAACGATCTCCAATCTCAAACGGAGGAACTTCCGACCGATTTAAAATCTTCAGATCACTCGCATAGATCTCAATCTGTCCTGTCGGCATCTCATCATTTGGTCGCTCACGTCTGCGAACCTCGCCAGTTACAGAGACAACAAACTCGTCGCGAAGCTCCGAGGCTATGTCCATAAATTCAGGGGCTACTTGTGGAGAGAAGACCACCTGCGCGACCCCAGTGTAATCTCGCACGTCGATAAAGATCAATCCGCCAAGATCGCGGCGACCGTTAACCCACCCATTGAGTGTGACTTGCTGGCTAATTCCTTCTTCCCGGAGCGTTCCGGCGTAGTGCGTGCGTTTGTTGTACGATGGCATAGTGATAGTTGATCTCGAATGCGATTACGGTAATTGCCTCTTCTTTTTCAGAGGACAAAGGTACGGAAGGGGGGAGAGGCGGGCAACGGAGGAGGGGTAGCTGTCGAGTGTCGAATTGATAAGGGAGAGATAGAGTGGATAGTAGATAGCAGGTTACAGCAACGAGCGAGGGAAGGCTCTGCTATCAGCCGACTGCTCACTCTGATCTCTTCTTCTTTTGATCCCTCAATTTTTGCATTGTGGTAACATCCGAATTGTTGCATTGTATGTTCTGGCCGGGGAGCGTTTATCCCTTCAGACTGCGCACAATCACCGGAGGTCGTCATGTCACGAGTCATCAAGTTGTTCTGGCTGTTTCTGCTCCCACTCCTTCTCGCCATCACCTTCGTTCATACTCTGGCGAAGGAGAGAACGGCAAGTCTCGTTATCGACCTCCGGGCGCAGTTGCCCGGCACGTCGGTTGAGCGTCCACTCTACCTATCGGGGAGAACCAAAATTTCACTCCTCCTCGCAAACATCAACTCTGCCGAAATCTATCAGGTCTCGATCTCTCTCGACAATGCCGAGTTACCAGCAATTGCCGTTGAACCGGATCAAGGACTTGGAGGTATGCTTGGGGAGTTACGTGTAGTGGAGAAAGGGCACTCTCTTCAATCTGCCAGTTCAGGGTCAGCGATCCGAAGCGAATCGCCTGAACCATCTGGAGGTATTGGATACCACACGCCACCCGCGCCAAACACCTTACCTGATGAGATGCAGTATCAGATCGCAGACCTTGTGGAGATGGGGCCGGGGCAACGGTTGACCGTTCAGGTTGTTGGTAGGGTGAGGGGAGAAGGTGGTGAGAGGAAGACCTGGACAACAGTTTTTGATGGGGGGACGAGGGGAGCGTGGCAGATCAGCCTCGGGTTTGGTAGCCCTATTCTCCTGAACGGACATCGGCAGTTTGCAACCGTGAGGGATAGTGGAAGTGAGAGGTACAAGATTTCCGAACGCCGAAGCGAAGATCTGTTCGAACTGATTCCAGCCGTCTTCTTTCACTGGACTCCAACAGAGAGCCGGTTACACGATTGGTCTTGGAGTATGATTGGTGGGTTGGGTTTGGATTTCAACGAGGCTGTCATCTTTGTTGGAGGGGCCATTACGTTCAACCAGAACATTACTCTCTCGCTCGGGGGTGTTGCCCACCAAGTAAGACGGTTGAACCCAAAGTATGAAGTAGACCAGTTCATTCCGATTGAACTCGACGACGAACAGCTTCACTCTGAATACTACCGGATTAACCCCTTCGTAGGGGTAACGTTCCGACTCGCCTCAAATCTCTTTGGAAGTGGTGGGTAGAATTCAAGGTTATTCGTACTGAGTGAACTAATGGAAAGGAACGATCTTTGCAGTTCTTGGGTCATAGAATCCTTGCGGATCGCTCGGGCGTTGTAGCCAAGTGATCTCAGCAAACGTGTAGTAGTCGGGAATGTGGTCGATACCAATTTTGAAGCCGGGGATACTTGGTTCGCAACTCACCCACTCTCTATCTCTCCACTTGAAGATGTGGCCGTTTGACTTCGGAAAATTCCCTCGTGGAATTGCGACCGAGAGGTCAGAATCGACAATCACAAATAAGTATTCTTCACCTATCTGTTCAAGTAGTGATGCGAAGAGAATTGACTTGTTTTCTCTGGCTCCCTCTCCGAACATCAACGTTTCAGTAGGGCGTCGGGGCGGCTCGGCAGGGATGAAACCATCCTCGTCAACTGCTGCGGAGTGAATGTCATTGCTCACAAAGTCGAGAAGTCTCTGAATTCGTTCTTCCCGTTGCTCCTCTTCGTCGGGCAATTCTTGCAGGAGTGTATCCACCAACCGGGTGAGGGATGGTTCTTCCTTCCTTGAAACGAGAACACCATAGTAGGCCATACTATTTTGCAGCGTGGAAGGCTTTGTGAGGAAGTAGCTGTACCTGTTGTCGAGATTCTCAGCAAGTTCTCTGAGAGTAATCGTGTAGGTTGCGTTCGCGTAAGGGAAGCGTAACAGCTTGGCAGTGTCAATTGTCAGGTTCGTAACTGGAGTGCGGCAAGCGCAACCGATTTCATCGGTTATGTATGCACGATATCTTCCTACCGCTACGATGCTGTCACGTATCCTTCCGTTCCAGGTTACTTTCTCAAGAGAGTCAACATACTTCTTCATCGTCGTTGCTCTGGTTGCTTCACTACACATTGGCTCGGGTAGGGCAAAGTAGATCATCTGGTCTCGAGGGTCAAACATCACAGGATTTGCGTCAGGATAGAGTTGTTTCTCAAAATTCTCTCCACCATGCTTACGAAACATTAGGTAGGCAACCAGAGTATTTCGTGCTTCCTCCAAAGTAATATCGGGTTCCCCCATGAAGTACTCACATGAGCTGAATACGAAAGTGAAAATCAACAAAGGTGCGAGAAGAAGTCTGTTGAAAGTCATCTGAAGTCTTTTGGGCTATCAGTTATAGTTGTGATTCCGAAAGATAAAGTTTTGTTTGTGAACTGGTAGTGGTTTGAGTTCCCTCAACGGTAGGATCGGAATACTATGTCGGGCCTTCTCTATGCTCTCAATGAAGAGTTACGCAGACTGTCATCATTTTCACCACATTCAAACAAATAATACCCATGCTATGCGCAGAAAAATCATTCTCATCTTCTACTCACTGATTTCTCTCCCCATTGCCCTTTGGTTGCTTCTCATCAATGTTCGACTTCACGAGAACCCTGCCATTCCTATCCCGGTTGATGCCGACCAACACCACGAAGTCGTGAGGCATCTCGATTGGTTGCGAAAGGGAATGCGGGAGGGGAGTGCTGAAGAAATGCAGCGGCGATATCCTGAAGGATTTGTTTTCCTACACGCTCTCTACGGTCTTGCTTGGTGCAATGTGGTGTCGAGAGTACAAGATTCAACGCTGAAACAGAAAGGCTTAGCCGAGGCAAGGTGGGCATACCAGAGGATTGATTCAAAAGAAGGGCGTCGTCCCTTTCAGCAGGTTTCTAATCCTCAGTGGGGTATGTTCTATTCAGGGTGGGCGAACTATTTGCTTGGATCGATTGTTGCCGTACGTTTGGAGAAAAGTTTAGAAGAAGATTGGCTCTTCGCAAGAAACTCCGAACGCCTTGCCCTCGCCTTTCGTGATTCTGAGACACCATTCCTTCAATCCTATCCCGGCAAGGCTTGGCCTGCTGACGCGGTTGTGGGGATTGCTTCACTTGCGTTGTACAACAAGCTGCTTCCACCACGCTACCAATCGGAGATTGATCGTTGGGTTCAGATGACTCGGCAACGATTCGATCAAGCTACAGATTTGATCCCTCACGCCGTTGATCCAACCAATGGAATGCCTTTGGTTGGTGCGCGAGGGTCTTCACAAAGTCTGATGCTCTGCTTCTTGCCCGAAATAGATTCTCTCCTCGCATCGGAGCAGTATCGGCAGTTCCGTGCAAACTTTCGCATGAAGATTTTAGGACTTCCTGCGATACGTGAATATCCAAATGGAAGTGAAGGGGTGGGAGATGTCGACTCTGGTCCACTTCTCTTTGGGATGGGGCCAGCGGCAACGATTGTTGCTGTTGGAGGAATGAATGTTGCTGGCGAGAATCGTGCGGCTATCGAACAGCTTCGCGTGATTAATGCGTTTGGTTTTCTCTTTAGCTTCGGCAGCGAACCAAAATATCTATTCGGAATCGAGCCAATAGCAGATGCCTTTATCCTCTGGGCAAGCACTATTCCAACCAGCAGAGCAGATGTTGTAGAGAGTTCACCCCAGTTCAGTCGAGTGCCCTTCCACGCAATCTCACTCGGAATTCTTTTGCTCCTTTCGTTTCCATACTCACTCACCTCTCTTCGTCGAAGATTTCGCAAAAGAGTAGAGGAAAAGTAACTTAAGGGGAAGATCACGTAACTGAGAGGTAATCTGGATGGAGCAACGATTGGAAGGAGAGAGAGCCGTATCTCCCCGTAGGGAAGGAAGAGAGTTTGAGGAAGCGTTCCCTTTCCTCGCGAATCTCGAACGTGGGGAGTATGAAGAGTTCCGGAGTTCGGCAACGCGGGTCACACTCTTGCGTGGGGCTTTTATCTGTATGGAGGGAGATCACTGCGGAGTAATTCCTCTGCTCCTCAACGGAACGGCGCGAGTCTATAAAACAAGTGAGAGTGGGAGGGAGATCACCCTCTATAGAATCGATCCAGGTGAAAGCTGCATCCTGACTGCCTCCTGCATTCTCAGTGATATCCCATTCCCTGCCTTCGCCGTTGCCGAATCTGATGTCGAGGCATTAGTGATTCCCTCCGGTACATTTAACGCTTGGGTTAGTCGAAGCACACCCTGGCGCGATTTTGTCTTCCGCCTCCTCTCAAAACGTCTCTCTTCCGTTATCGAAATCGTTGAAGAGGTTGCCTTTCAACAGTTGGATGCTCGCCTCGCCGCATACTTGCTCGAACGTATGGAGGGGGGACGAGTGACGACAACCCACGAGAAGATTGCCGCCGATCTCGGCTCCTCACGCGAAGTGATTAGTCGCATCCTGAAAGAGTTTGAGCGGGAGGGATCTATCGCTCTTGGACGTGGTGTTGTGGAAATATCGGATTCGGATATGCTCCGAAGGCAGAAAGATGACTAAAGAATTTGTCCTTAGGTCGATGAGAGATGGGGCTGATGGCGAAAAACTTTCAGCAATGGTGACCAATGTCACGGTATCGATGCTCACTGCTCCTCTACCTTTGTTGTTGAACAATATCTGAACCGAATCTGAACCGATAAGAGCGTTCGGAATTGCCGTCAACATCAACGATAAAAGGGAGATAAGCCATGAAAAAGAATGTTGGATCAATTGACCGAGTTGTTCGGATCCTGATAGCTGCCGTGATAGCAATTCTCTACTTCACCGATCAGATTTCCGGAACTGCCGCGATTATCTTGGGGGCACTTGCAATCACTTTCTTCTTAACCAGCCTCGTCAGCTTCTGCCCACTCTACGCGCCATTCAAAATTTCAACCAGAGGGAAAGGGGCGTAGAAATTTTGGATTGAAGATTTATGATTTCGGATTGGGAGTTGTTATGATTCCCAATCCGTTTTTATTTTCAAATAGATTTTGGCTCATCAAAGAGATTCTCTCGGTCGGAAGTTTGGAATAGGTATGTGCATGAAGGCGGTAAGAAATCTGACGTTACGATTTTGTCTCTCGACAAACGCAAGCCCTCCACACATCTTCCAACTCTCCCGGAACTCTTTCTACGCTCTGCCGTCCTAACTTCGAATTCAACGTGCCTACACCGTATCTTTGTTTCATGCGTACTCGATTCTGTCTCTTTGCTCTGCTCTTCTTTCTGCCGGGAATGGTTCTTCGTGCCGATCCCCCGGCTAAGCTCGTAGAGGCTCTCCCGTTGGAGGGGGAACAACCCGATGTTGATGGGAAGCTCAATGACCCACTCTGGAAGCGGGCGAGGGGAATCACAGACTTTCGTCAGAAAGACCCAATAGAGTTTGCCGATCCTTCGAACCAAACAGAAGTTCTCTTCGCTTACGACGAGGATAACCTCTACGTGGCGGCCACTATGTGGATTGAGTCTTCTGATGATCTGAGCGAGATAGTGACCCGGCGTGATAATTCCGGGGCTACCGATAGAATCATTATCTCGCTCGATACCTACCGCGACCGCCGCACAGCATATAGCTTTAGCGTCACTGCCGCCGGTGTCAGAACGGACTACTATCACGGAAGCGATAGTGAGTATGATCGTGATTACTCCTTCGATCCTGTCTGGGAGGCAAAGACCTGGGTCGGGACAGATCGGTGGACTGCTGAAATTCGGATCCCATTCTCGCAACTCCGATTCAACGACATCGACGAGCAGGTGTGGGGGCTGAACATCAACCGTTATATGCCGCAGCGGAGGGAAGATCTGTACTGGATCGTTGTACCGAAAGATGAAACCGGGTGGTCTTCTCGCATGGGGGAACTTCGGGGTATTCGTGGTGTGCATCCCTCGACTCGGGTAGAGTTGCTCCCATACGTAGCGGCTGGTGCTACTCTGCCGAGCGAAGTTGATCCAGATAATCCTTACGTCGATGATCTGAATTTGAGTGGTCGTGTTGGACTCGATGCAAAGATTGGTTTAGGGCCGAACTTGACGCTCGACGCGACGATCAATCCTGACTTCGGTCAAGTGGAGGCCGATCCAGCCGAAGTGAATCTCTCAGCCTTCGAGACCTTTTTCAGTGAGCGCCGTCCCTTCTTTGTGGAGGGGGCAGGACTCTTCTCCTACAAAGGGTCACGGCACTACTACTCGCGTCGTATCGGAGCCTCGCCACACCGTTACCCTTCTGGAAATTTTATCTACGCTGATGTTCCCGACAACTCTACAATACTTGGAGCCGCTAAGCTAACGGGACGCTTGCCGAGCGGACTTTCGATAGGAGCACTTGCAGCAGTTACGGAGCGGGAGTATGCTCGCACAGCCGACCTTACCACGCAGAGCGAAGTAGAATATGAAGTTGAACCGTTGACATTCTACGGCGTAGCCCGGGCGCGGCAAGAGTTTGGTGAAGATGCTTCGACTGTTGGCTTGATTGGGACGTTCGCTCACCGCGATATGGATGAAGTGAATCCGAATAATTCCATCCTTGCCCGAGATGCACTTACGGGTGGAACTGATTGGGAGCTTCGGTTGGATGGAGGCAGCTATGAATTTGAAGGGAACCTTGCCTTCAGTCATGTTCGAGGATCAGAGTCGGCAATCTCCCGAATTCAGCGGTCGAGTACCCACTATTTTCAACGTCCTGATGCTGACTACGTAACGTTCGATTCAACCCGTACTACCTTGACAGGGTATGCGGGATCGTTGGCCTTCTCTCGCAAAACGGGAGAGTGGCTGTATGGGATTGGTGGAACATTTGAATCACCATACTACGAGCTAAACGATGCTGGAAGTCTGAGCAGTGCCGACGATATTGACCTCTGGGGAAATCTGACATACAGAGAGAATCAACCCGGTACGCTCCTCAGAAGCTGGGATGTATCGGTAGATGCAAGTGCAAACTGGAACTATGGATTGGTTCGCCAATATGTGAGTGGTAGTGTTCAGAGTAACCTAACGTGGCAGAACTTCTGGTACAACTACGTTGGTGCTGGAACTACGATCAATGGCTTGAGCGACAGAAAGACGAGAGGAGGTCCGTTGATGGATGAGACAGACCTTCTCTTTAATGCGTGGGCTGGGATGGGAAATAATTTCGGATCAAAGACAAGGTGGAGTGGACATTTCGGATTTGGGATATACGAGGATGATGGTTGGTTCATCAACACTTCCGGCAGTTTAGCGGCGAACCTTGGAGATCGCCTGGAGTTCTCACTGAGTCCTCGATATTACAATGAACTCCTTCCAAGACAATATGTTATCACACAGGATGGGGGAGGAGAGGAGACGTTCGGTAGGCGCTATATCTTCTCCGACCTGAAGTTCTCACGTGTCTCTACACAGATTCGTCTCAGCTACGCGATAACCCCCAACTTGACATTGGAACTTTATGCAGAGCCGTTTGTGGCAAGTGGGAAGTACGATCACTTTGGTGAGCTTGCCAGAGCCGGGACTGGTGAGATTGATTCGTATGATGGACGCATTGTTGCCGACAGCTCAGGAGCATTCTACACTGTGACCGACGGCACAGAACAGATTCTCGTTCCCAATTTTGACTTCGTTAGTCGTTCGTTCAGGAGCAATATCGTCCTCCGTTGGGAGTGGTTGCCCGGCAGTACATTCTACTTGGTATGGCAACAAGATCGCTCTGGCTATATGAAGGAGAGAGGAGATGTTGATCCAACAAATTGGATCGACGCACTCGGTGATCCCGGCGATATGTTCTTTGCTCTGAAACTAAGCTATTGGTTGCCGGTGGATTGAGTTCTCGACTCTCACACTCTCACACTCATATACTCATCCACTTTTCGGAACTTTGCTCCTGATGGAACGAAACAGACTCGTAATTGCAATTGATGGACCGGCTGCTTCGGGCAAGAGCACAACTGCAAAATTAGTTGCCCAGCAGCTTGGTTATATCTACATCGACACAGGCGCCATGTATCGTGCAGTGACCCTTGCTGCTCTTAGAGATGGTGTCGATCCCACTAATCGCCGGGAAGTTGAAGAACTTGCCTCTCGTCTATCCATTCACTTTCAACCACAAGCTGACGGATCCCTTCGGACAATCTTAAACGAAGAAGATGTGAGCCGAGAGATTCGGAGTCAGGAAGTGACTAAATCAGTCTCAACCGTTAGTGCCTGGCCCGGAGTGCGTGAGGCAATGGTTCAGCTTCAACGTGAGATGAGTAAGGATGGGGGAGTTGTGATGGATGGTCGAGACATTGGCACAGTGGTTTTTCCCGATGCCGAGGTGAAAGTTTTCATGGTTGCCGACATTCACGCCCGAGCGCAGCGTCGTCGTGTTGAGTTAGTAGTGGATGGAAGAGAGATTTTAGTAGAAGATGTGGCCACAGACTTAGAGCGACGCGATCAACTCGATTCCAGCCGTGAGGAAAGTCCTCTCCGCAAAGCAGATGATGCCGTTGAGATCGATACTTCCTCATTGACAATTGAAGAACAAGTTGCCATCGTTCTCAACCTCGCGCAGAATGTGAGAGAGAGGAAGATTTCGGGTTAGGGACTGGAAGACCGAAGTTCAGGAAGTATTGCCACCAAGATCACCAAGGAACACCAAGTTTAAATGTGCTCCCTGTGTCGAAACCCTTCGAGTAAAGCCACAAACTGAGTAGAAAATCTGCAAGCAGAAATCCGCAATCCACAATAGAAAATCCGCAATCAAACATGTCTTCTATCCTATTTCAGAATATTCGCCTCCTGAATCCGGCGCAAGGTCTCAATCGTCGTGCAGACCTTCTAATTCTCGATGGAAAAATTTCCAGTATTGGAGATAACCTTCAAGTGCCGGATGGGGTAGAGGTGCGTGATGGTTCTGCATGGGTTGCTGCCCCCGGTTTCTACGACATGCACGTTCACCTTCGCGAACCGGGGGCTACGCACAAGGAGACGATTGAGACGGGATGTGCTTCGGCTGCTAACGGCGGATTTACTGGCGTTGCTTGTATGCCAAACACCACTCCGGCAATCGACTCAGCCGAAGTTGTTCACTCGATTCTCTGGAAGTCGCAACACCTTGCGGTTGACGTTCACCCAGTTGGAGCCACAACAGTTGGACGGAAGGGGGAGACGCTCGCACCGATGGGTGAACTCTATGAAGCAGGAGTTCGGATGTTCAGCGATGATGGCGACTGCGTTCGGTCACCCGAGGTGATGCGCAGAGCATACGAGTACGCCTCGCAGTTTGACGGAGCAGTTTTGAGTCAGCACTGTGAAGAACATACGATGACTTCAGGTTTTGCAATGAACGAAGGTGTTGTGGCAACAAAGCTCGGAATGCCCGGCTACCCAGATATTGCCGAAGAGTTGATTATCGAGCGGGATATACGCCTTGCAGAGTTCTGTGGTAACCGACCCTACCACGTTTCCCACATGAGCACAGCCGGAGGAGTAGAGTCAGTCCGCAGAGCGAAAGCTAACGGACAGACCAACATCACCTGCGAAGTTGCTCCTCACCACTTCGTCTTGACTGACGAAGATGTTGAGAAGTACTGGGTAAATGCCAAAATGAACCCCCCTCTCCGAACAGAAGCACACCGCCAAGCACTTCTTGAAGGATTCCGCGATGGGACTATCGACGCCATTGCAACCGACCACGCACCACACGCACTTTCCGAAAAAGAAGTAGAGTTCCCGAACGCACCGAACGGAATCATCGGTCTCGAAACTTCAATTGGACTCTCGTACACTTATCTCGTGGACGCCGGAGTGATTTCGCTTGAGCGGATGATTGAACTGATGGCAATCAATCCACGCAAAATTCTCTCGCTGACTGTTCCAGTAATTGAAGAGGGAGAGATGGCGAACTTGACAATCTTTGCGCCGGAAGAGACCTGGAGTGTTGACACATCTAAGTTCCTGACAAAGTCACTCAACACTCCCTTTACTGGATGGAAGTTGAAGGGGAAACCGGTTGGGATTGTGAATAGAGGGCAAGTAGTGTGGAGTGTGTTGGGGTAGAGTCGAGAGTTGAAGAGTCGAGAGTGAGAAGTTCGGTTTCGTGGGTTGCCTTCTGATGTTAGTGCTCGAGTCTATGCGGACACGCTATCATCTTTCGCACTCTCTGGTACGATGTCTTTATTCAGCCAATTTGAAGATATCCTTGTGTGGCAAGGTGCAAGGCAATTCAGTCAATGCGTTTACTCGATTTCAACGCGTTGCAAACTCAGTTCCGCTTCATATCCCTGAAGGATTTTGCCAGACGAACTGATAAAGAGTTTAAGCAATTCCTCTTCATTGCAGACGGTTCGATTGCAGACGGTACAACGTGCTTTATATCTCACACGAGACAGAGAGTTTATCGACAAGAAAACATTTGATTCTGTCTACAAGCAAAACGCTGCGAACTCGTATCGCTCTCCTTCTTGGTATCCAGCGAGAGTCATCTGAAGACCTCTGAATGACACCGCACGACCTAATTCTTCATTCCTAATTCTTCATTCTCTCGACGCAGTCTGAAGAGTTATGGTTATCACCAGTCTCTCTCTCTCTGGACTCTTACGGCAACGACCTCACATAGGCTGCCATCTTTGCTACCTCATCATTTGTCAACTCGGAACTCGACCAGGAGGGCATATATTTCGTTCGTCGAGAGTAGTTGTTCCCACCTTCGCCCTCTCTGACTTTCTCAAAGAAATCATCGGTTTCATCACGAATGTCCTTACCAACAGGTCCTCCACTTGCATCCGTCCCGTGGCAGTTTGCGCAGAATCTGTTGTAGAGACTTCCTGCATCCGTTGGCTTCACAGCACTTCGTAGCCAAGCAATAATCTCGCTCAACTGTGTACTGCTCAGTGAATCTGAGTCAAACTTTGGCATCTCTCTGGTGTACCACGGCTCGCCCGGGCGCCCATTTCTGATGACGTATGTTGCGAAGCCAGCAACTGGGTTGCGAATCTCCGGGCCTCGCGTTGATCCTTCACCCTCAAGACCGTGACAGCTTGCGCAGACCCGGTCGTAATACTCCCTACCACTCAACGACTTGAAGTCTACGTTAAAGCCGAGAAGATACTCTTGAATTTTATCGATGAGACTGTCGGGAATTGCAATTGGGTCCATCTCACCCCTCCCATTCTTGACAATCGTGTGGATTGGCGAGTAGCTTTGAATGCTACCAGAGAAGATGTTGGTTCCGGTTGCGTCGCTGCCGTGGCAGCTTGAGCAGTAGAACTCGAACAGCTCTTTTCCACTCTTTGTACTGTTGTCGATGTTGAAGGAGTTGAGGAAGAGTTCGATTGACTCGATCTCACTATCGGTTAAGCCGGGGAAGTTGGGCATACCACGGCGGCCATCACGAACGATTGTGTGGATTCCTGTCTTCCCCTGAATGCTACCCGGCCAAACGGTTCCACCCGAAGCATCGTCGCCGTGGCAGCGAGCACAGTACTGTGCGTAGAGGTCAACTCCGCGATCAAGAGTGGGTGGGATTGAATCGGTTGGGGGCGTTACTGTTCCATTGTTGTTTCCACCGCTCGACCCAGCAGTGACTGGACTTGGTCCCGGGTTCGGATCGAGAAGTTCACAACCAGTGTAGAAGAGAGCACTCGTAAGCGTGAGTACTGTCAGAAAGATAGAGGGTCGATAGTTGTTGAAGATGGTATTCATACTGGTCAGACCACAGAAAACGTGATGGAACTGATTGCGTTAATGCTATCCGATATTTCATTGTCTATTTGCGGCTGCTCGTTCCCTGCCGCATCTACTGCTTTAATATCAATTTTGTACACGCCGGGTGTTGCCTCAAACTTGTGCGACCACTTCACCCAAACTCCTTTGAAAGGATAAGAGAAGCCTTCCCCAGCGAACTGAATTGTTTCCGGAAGGAGAGGATCGGAAGCGAGAACATCTTCCTGTGCTTGGATGATTGCCTCGGTGAATCCTCTGCCGTTAACGGAGACCATGACACTCGAGATGCCGGCAGCACCACTAACAGCAAATCCTTGTACCTCTACAGTGCCGGCTGGAACTTGTCCATTTTGCAGTGGATCGGTTGCACGGCTTACCACCCGCAGCACCCCGTCGTCAACAAAGCCAGCCTCTTGATAGGTTCCAAACACTGTGGTGTTGTCAGCGGTTGCTTCCACACGGTTGATCCACTTCACATTCTTATATCCGAATGAATTGTGGATGATTAACCTGACCGGTGCGCCATGTTCGGCTGTTAGTGGTTGACCATTCATGTGGGTTACCAGAAGTGGCTCAATCAAGCCTTCACCGGGGTTCAGCACCTCGTTCAACGAGATGTTGTTTGTGAAAGTATCTTCGCCGTAGAGAAAGAGTCGCTTCGTGCTTGTCGTGTCGATACCGGCTCGTTCAAGGAATATCCGGAGGGGAACGCCACGCCAAACCGCAGTTCCAATCAAGCCTTGAACGTCGTTGGAGTCGATCACGCACCGCATTGTCTTCAGTAAGTTGATCGCGTTTGCTGACTCCGCTTCAATATCTGCAATGGAGACGTTCAGTGGATTCGAGACCAACCCATCGATTCGAAGTTGCCATGTATTCCTATCAATAATCGGTAATCTCCAATCCCGTATCGAAGTCTCTGCTCCGTTTTTGTAGTAGAACTCGTCAACAGGAGTTAGAAACGAAACCGATTTTCCGGTCGTGATCGGATCGACGCTGTTGAACTCGCATCCTGTAAGGCTTATCACCGTGGCTCCTAAAATCAGGCCGCCGCTTCGCACAAGAAATTCTCTTCTATTCATTACTCTACTTCTGACTCCCCCTTCGGACTAAATGCGTTGAACGTATAGTCGATTCCGAGAAATATGTCGGTTGAGTTTACAGTATTCAGTCCGGTAGGGGTGAAGAACATCTGACCTGAAACTCCGATACCTTGCCAGACCGCGACGCCAATCCCCATCCCAACTTTCAGGAAACGTTGCCGCGTTGGTATCGGATTCGAGACAGTGAAGCCAACATCTGGCTGTTTTAGTGACCAGTTTACCCGTGCAAGTCCTTGAATTAACACGCGATTTGCGATTGTTACCCCACCCTCAATTCCGGCAACCAGATCATCTGTGTAGACCGGTTTCGAGTCGGCAAAGCAATTCTTGTCGATTCCCTCTTGGCAGTCGATAGCCGATGAGAGATTGTAGATGGTAGAGCGGTAGCGGTAACCGATGCCAGCCTGTGCATATCCGGGAAAGGGGTAAAAGCTGTGTCCCCAAGAGCCATTCAACTCAGCGTCAATCTGTCCTGAGCCGACACTTGGTGTAAGATTTCGAGTGTAGCCGAGGGGAATAGAGAGTGCTAAATTTGCGGCGAACGATTCAGATGTTCCCTTCGTTCCGAACAGATTATTCAAACTGTAGCGTGCGCCGATTTGTGCGTTGCCAAGTGCAAACGTTCGGTAGCGAAACGCGGCATCCCGCACAATCACTCGTTTGAATGGAAGGCCTCCCATTAACGTTAAGTCAGGAGTTAGCCCAAACTCTCCGTAGAGGTAAATGCTCCTGTCGAAGAAGGCATTCTCCGGCACATTATCGGCGTATTCCTTCTGGCGACCATCGAACGTGTACTGTTCTGAGGCAGTACTCGATCCGTAAGAGATCTTCGTGTAGAGTTTTCCCTCTTCTTTCGTCCAAGCCTGTCCCATCGTCACGAGTGGGAGCAGGCAAAAAAGTAGTAGTGCGAGAAGGGAGCGAATCGTTCCGGAATTTGACAACTCCGAATTGAAACGGAAAAATGAAAAATCGGATACCACTTAATTCTTGAGTTCTAATGTTTGTTTCAACGGGCAACTGAGACTCTGATAGCATTGAACCATCAGATTCCAAATCAGTTACAGCAGCAACCTCCCATTTATTTGCTCAACTTTCCGTGATTCCGATCACAGAACCTGCACAAGATCGTGCCTGGTGACGATGCCGGTCACAATCCCATAATCTTCTACCAAAATTGCTCGCGCATCTGTGAGAAGTTGCCGTGCATCCGACACATCGGTTTTGTGCGAGACCACGGGGAACCCAGGTTCCATCACCTCACTTACTGGTTTATCGAGCAGGTCTCGATCTTCCAGAACCAGAGCCATCAGTCGGTTATCTCGAAGCGAGCCGACCGATTTATTCTCTGCCATTACCGGCAACTGGCTGAATCCCTGTTGGTTCATCAAGTGGAGACTTTCGCGGAGAGTCATATCTGGTGAGGCCGAGATAATCGAAGGGGAAGCCCCATTCTGGTGGCTTTTCATCTCCAGAATTACCTGCAACGTAATCTTGTCGGTATCGAGAAATCCTTTCTCTTGCAGCCACTCGTCCGAGTGATGCTTTGTCAGGTAACGCTCGCCGGTATCGCAGATAATCACTACCATCACTTCGCCTTCCTTCAACTCCTTCGCTTTCTGGGCGGCAACCACAACGTTCATGCCACTCGATCCACCGCAGAAAATTCCCTCCTCACGCGCAAGGCGGCGAGCCATGATAAAGGCATCTTCGTCGGAGACGTTTACCACTTCGTCGACATACTCAAACTGAAGATTTCCCGGAATACGTTCTTGCCCAACACCTTCGATCAAGTAGGGGAGTGCCTCAACCAAGCGTCCAGTATCCTTATATGTTTTCAGAGATGAACCAACAGGATCGGCGGCAATTACTTTGATATCACGATTCTTTTCCTTCAAGAACCGGGCGTTCCCCGTTGCAGTTCCTCCAGTTCCAAGTCCG
>JBFWSB010000009.1:0-30709 GCA_050248595.1 Kapaibacterium sp. (SeqCode) | reverse complement strand
TTCTCAGCCAAACTTGGATAGTAGCACAGGAACTCTACATGATCCCCGAGGCACTTCGCCCCATCTATAGTGAGATGAAAGTGGAGGCAAGCTGGATTTCCGAAAAGTTGATTGTCGGTAAAGATTTCCCCATGCTTATCCTCGCCTTCTTCGCAATTGCAATTGTCCCCGCCTGTAGCGAAGAGCTGCTCTTTCGTGGAATCGCCCAACGAAGTTTCGAGGATCGCCTGAAACCATTTGCTGCAATGATCATTACGGGGTTACTCTTCGGCCTCGTCCACTTGCAGCCAACGAACCTGATCCCGCTGACAGGACTCGGGATATTCTTCGGTTTCATTGCTTGGGCTTCGCGGAGTATTTGGCCAACCATCATCGGGCATTTGCTCTTTAATGGTACACAAGTGCTCGTCGTTAATCTCTCTCAGGACATTGCCTTAGTTCAACAAGAAATGAAGTCAGCCCCTGTTCCAGACGATCTCAATACTCTCCTCCCCATTGCAGGGATAGCACTTCTAACTCTGGTTGGAGTTGTCGCCTGGATGTGGAGAGATACTCGCGGGCGTCAGCCTTATTGAGAAGTGAAGGAGGATAGGAGGGTCTGGTAGGTGAGATCGACGGTTCAGAATGGTTTCAGGGTAGTAGTAGAGCTGAGGGGAACTCTCTATCCCCTACCCTTTGTTGCTTGTCCGATTCGGTTTCGGGTGCTATCCTTGTGCAATTCGTATACAAACACTATTGATCGAAAGGAGATTCGATGCTTGACGTAAAATTTATCAGAGAGAATCTGGAGTTGGTTCGAGAGAACATTCGGAACAGGGGTGTAGGGAATGCCGACCCAGATCGGGTAGTGACTCTGAACACGCAGCGGGTAGAACTGATTCAACAGACTGAAGCGCTCCGCAAAGAACGAAACGAGAACGCCCAGAAGATGAAGGGGCAGATGTCCCCAGAGGAACGGAGTGGGTTGATTGAGCGGGGGAAAGAATTGAAGGAGGAATTGGCCTCCTACGAAGAGAAGCTCAGTCAAGCTGAAGAAGAACTGAACCATGCGTTGAAGAATATCCCCAATATGACCCACCCGGACGTTCCAGTTGGTGGCGAGGATGACGCAAAGGAGCTGGAACTTGTGGGAACACCACGATCGTTCGAGTTCCAACCAAAGGATCATCTGACTATCGGCAAAGAGCTTGACTTGATCGACTTCGAGTCGGCTGCCGACGTAACTGGAAGCAGCTTCTACTATCTGAAGAACGAAGCGGCTCTCCTTGAACTTGCGCTGGTAAACTACGCGATGAACGTTATCACAAGTCGCGGCTACATTCCACACCTGACGCCAGACCTTGCCCGCCCAGCAATTCTGGAGGCGATCGGCTTCAACCCTCGAGGTGAGGAATCACAGGTCTACAACGTAGAAGGCCACGACCTCTGTTTGATAGGAACGGCAGAAATCACACTCGGCGGAATGCTCTCGGGGAAGATTCTTCGGAAGGAAGATCTCCCAATGCGGGTTGGTGGCTTCAGCCACTGTTTCCGGACAGAAGCGGGAGCGCACGGACGCGAATCGCGCGGACTCTATCGCGTTCACCAGTTCAGCAAAGTAGAGATGTTTGCCTTCACTACGCCGGAGCAGAGCGAAGAAGTCCACGCCGAGATGCTCTCTATCGAGAAGGAGATTTACAGCGGCTTGGAAATTCCTTTCCGCGTTGTTGACATTGCCACCGGAGATTTGGGAGCACCCGCCTATCGGAAGTTCGACATTGAAGCCTGGATGCCATCGCGCGAAACCTACGGCGAAGTGACCAGCACCAGCAACTGCACCGAATTCCAGAGTCGCAGACTGAACATCCGCTACCGCGACGACGAGAACCAACCTCGGTTCGTCCACACGTTGAACGGAACGGCAGTAGCAGTTCCTCGGGCAATTATCGCAATTTTAGAAAACCATCAGAACGCAGACGGAAGCGTGAGAATTCCAGAAGCGTTGCGCCCATATATGGGAGGCCGGGAAATTATTGAGGCTCGTAGGGGCGCATAACCATGCGCCCCCATCCCCTCAAAGTATCCCACAAAGTCATCCAACACCCAAAACCCACCAGAACAAAAAAGAGATAACCGGTGAACGAAGCGATCCAGAACGACGAGAAAACCCCTTCACGCAAGAAAGACCACGTCGATCTCTGTGTTGGTGAAGATGTGACCTTTCGAGGGAAAACAACCGGTCTGGAAAAGTATGAGCTTCTCCACAATGCACTGCCGGAGATGAATCCGGAAGATGTTGACACATCGGTCACATTTCTCGGGAAGCAATCGACTCTGCCACTGATTATCAACTCGATGACTGGAGGCTACGAAGAGGCTGAGCGCATCAACCGAGAGCTTGCCGAGGTTTGTCAGGAGATTGGGATACCGCTCGGACTTGGCTCGCAGCGTCAGGCGATGGAGAGTGATCGCTTTCACGAAAGTTGGCGGGCAGCTCGGCGGGCTGCCCCATCTATTCCGATCTTCGGAAATATCGGCGCGCCAGAAATTTCGAGGGGAGTAGAGACCGGAACGATTCAAAAACTTGTTGAGCTGGTTGAGGCCGACGGTTTTGCAGTTCACCTGAATCCACTTCAAGAATTGATGCAGCCGGAAGGGAATCCAGAGTTCCGAGGCGTACTCTCCGGGATTGAACGCTTAGTGGGCGAGCTTTCAGTTCCGATTATCGTGAAGGAAGTGGGGGCAGGCTTGTCGGCTGATGTTGTGCGACGCTTGTTAGACGTTGGGGTTCGCCACATCGACATCTCCGGTGCAGGGGGAACAAGTTGGTCCGGGGTAGAGTTGCTCCGAAGCCCTCTTCGGGAGAGTGACAACCCTTTCTGGGATTGGGGGATTCCTACCGCCGAGGCAGTTGTGCAGGCTCGCCCACTCTGTGAGGAAGCAGGTGCAACCTTGATTGCCTCCGGAGGGATATCGAGTTCGCGTGATGTGGCCATCTCTATCGCTTTAGGAGCTAACATTGCTGCCTCGGCTCGCCCGATGCTCCAAACCTTGATGTCGGGTGGACAGAAGAGTCTCGCACACCTACTACGGGAGTGGGAACGACACCTACGATATATGATGTTCCTTGTTGGAGCAAGGAGTGTTGACGCACTGCGGAATGCACCACTACACAGAATCTAAACCGAAACATTCACGAATTGAATATCGGATGGACTTTAAAGATCAATACGGGGAGTGGAAAGAAGAGATCGATAACCGACTCGGCAACTTGGTCGAGGATCGGGAACCTCGTTCTCTCTACGAACCGGTTGAACATATCTTAGCAGGTGAAGGAAAACGTATTCGTGCTATTCTTCTCCTTCTATCTTGCAAAGCTGTAGGTGGTTCTATCGACCAAGCCTTGGAAGCAGCTCTCAGTGTGGAAATCCTCCACAACTTCACGCTCGTCCACGACGACATTATGGATAAGGCAGCTACTCGTAGGGGGCGCCAAACTGTTCACACGAAGTGGGATGAGGGGACGGCAATCTTAGTAGGGGATGTGATGATCGGCTTGGCTCAACAACTCCTGCTAAAAAATGCCGAGAGGAACTGTGCTGCTGCCATCGACGCATTCTCACGGGGCATCATCGACGTTTGCGAAGGGCAGGCACTCGACCGAGAGTTTGAGCAACGAAACGACGTGACAACGGATGAGTACCTCTACATGATTGCCATGAAGACCGGGCGACTGGTAGAAATGGCGGCAGAGCTTGGAGGATTGATCGGAGGGGGAAAACCAGAACATATTGATGCGCTTCGAGCATATGCACGTAAACTTGGCCTCGCCTTTCAGATACAGGATGACTTACTCGATCTGACCGCAGATGAGAAACAACTCGGCAAAGAGATCGGTCGGGATATTATCGAGGGGAAGCGAACCTACTTAGTGGTGCAGGGCATCGAGCTTGTGGTGGAAGGGAAGGATCGCAAACTTCTGGAACAACTCCTCTCAGGTCCAGGATTGCCAGCCAACCAAGTAGAGGCAGCCAGAACAATGTTCCAGAAATGTGGGATTCTCGACAAAGCTCGCCAAGAGGTAGAACGATATTGTGTCGACGCCCTAAAGGATCTGGAAATCCTTCCCGACTCCGAGGCGAGAACGATGCTAAAATGGTTCTCAGAAATGTTGATGCGCAGAGAGAATTGATATCAATTCGGAGAAATTCAATACTTTGCACTAATCTCAGGGTTGAGAGAGGATGAGCTTGAATGGAAGTTTTTTCTATTCTTCTCTGCAACGTTAAGGTTCAACTCCGACTTGTATTCTATTCGATCCCATGATCGTCAAGACAGTAACTGTACAGAGTGATTCAGGACTCGACAGCCGACCGGCTGCAATCATTGTCCGAAAGGCCTCAGGCTACCAGAGCAAATTCTCGATTATCCGTGATGGATTCCGCGTCAACGGCAAGAGCATTATTGGCGTTATGACGTTAGCCGCGGAACCAGGGCTGGAACTTATTTTAGAGTTCGACGGCCCGGATGAAGAAGATGCGGCAAAAGACATTACAGCCTTCTTCGAGAGCGGATTTGAGGAGTAGGAGAAAATTTCTGGTTTGGTATTTGAAGCAAAAGAATCGGCACATATTCTATTCAGAATATGTGCCGATTTTTATTTCTCTCCATTTTGACTCACTCTCTCTGCCGACTCACTTGCAGATATCTACAGATATAGAGCCTTCACTACCAGCTCATATACTTTGCAAACTCTAAAACACAAAAATTGCCGACAACATCGGCAACACTGGAAAGGGAGGAGCCTCGGCATTGTTCAACGTAATGCCAGCGTAAGCAGCACCGAAATCAATCGCGAACGTGTTTGTGAAATAGCGAGCCGTGAGGATGATTGGAGCCACGTCTACGGTCTGCATCATTGCAAACTCTGTGGCAACTTTCCAATGTTTTGCAAAACGGTAGTCCCCACCAAGCGCACCGAAGGCAGCATCTTTGCGGTAGTCATCGCGGAAGGGAAGAAGAACAGGATCGGTAGTGATCCAAGTGGAGTGACGCTTAAAGGCATACCCAGCAGTGACAGATACGCGCCGGTCGTCTGTGCCGAAGCTAATTGCACCGTAGGGAACACTAACGGTGATTCGCGAATCGAGTTCATCTGTTGTAAACTCTTTGTCCAGAATACTCTGCCCGTAGTGGTATCCTACTGCGATATTCAGCAGCCCGAAGAGTTGCGTTCCAAGCTTTGCCCCAACTGACCACGCGCCGAACATATCTCCGTTTACTCCAGCCCAATCGTCCGGTGTTGGCACAGCCCCGCCGGCAAAAATTAGGAGTTCGTCAGCTACAGAATAGCCCGCCGTAAGGCCAAGTAGATCGTAACTCCCAACGAAGAACCTCCCTTTGGGAGGGATCACCGCATTTGGAACGGCAATGGATCGGAAAATTGTTGGGTCGGTAACCGGCGTTGGGTTATCCTTGCTCATTGTGTCGAGTGGAATCTCAGAAAGACTGACATTACTCCGCTTCGGCATTACTCTGATTATTCCAGTATCGGCAACTGGATAATTTGTATAGCCTCCGGCTGGCTGCTCGCGACGGATCCACGTAATCACTGGAAACTTGTAAATGCCCGGCTTCTCCGCTTTGAAACAGACGTTGTAGCGGTAGACAGAACCTGCTTTTATTGAGAGAGGAGGAGGGAGAGAGTAGCGGAGTCGAGCCTGTGGCTCAGGAATGGAGACCGAGTCGAGGTAGAGGTCGGCTCCACCAACAACAAACCCCGAACCTCCCAGACCTGAGATCCCTCCAGAGAGGCTTACCTGAAATGGCCGACAAACTTCTTCGCCAACCTCAGCATCAGGAAAGGGAACTTCGTCGAGATTCCAGCTTCTCAGTGTTGGCAACG
This sequence comes from Kapaibacterium sp. (SeqCode), assembly GCA_050248595.1. Classification (GTDB taxonomy): domain Bacteria; phylum Bacteroidota; class Ignavibacteria; order OLB7; family OLB7; genus JAGWAZ01. The sequence continues at coordinate 24,825 of JBFWSB010000009.1, read as the reverse complement.
GAAGTGAATCCACTACCCCATTACACCGCTCTACGTATACCCAACCTAACAGAGGGGTAATCGCGGTTGCGAAGTTCACTGTCATCTCAATATCTCTGCTATCAGGACAACCACCGATGATCCCCGTCTTTCGCACCTCCGCCATCGATTCGATATTTGGAGAGAGAGCAACCCGCACACTCCGAATGCCTCCGGGAGCGTTGATCGTCAGAACGTTTTCACCCGGATAGATTTCTGTGGGGGTAATTGAAATGCGCTGCGCCACAAGAGAAGCTGTTCCAGCCGCAAGAAATATCAGAACCAGAGCACCAAGGAATCGCATAGAAAATAGTTGCCGTTTTCGTGTGTACACACTCTTGCCATTCATCCTCTAATGTAGGCATATCCCACCTGCCTCAAAAAACAAATATGGCAGAAATGATTGGAACAAGAGGAATTGGAGGTGCTTCAGCACCGTTTAGCGCAATGCCGGCATAGGTCACACCAAAGTCAAGTGCGAACGTTTCAGTAAAGTAGCGTCCAGTAGCAACTATCGGTAGAACATCGACACTCCCCATCCAAAGTGCTTCCCCGGCAACTTTCCAATGTCTGCCAATTCGATAATCTCCGCCGATAACCCCAAAGGGAGCATCGGCGTTGTATTCGTCTCGAAGTGGAGGGAGAACCGGGTCGGTGGTGATCCAGGTAGAGTGGCGTTTGAATGCGTAGCCTCCGGTCAGCGAGACTCGCGAATCATCTGTGCCGTAACTGACTGCGGCGTAGGTGACGTGAAGCGTAATGCGGGAGTCGACTTCGTCCGGGGTAAACTCTTTGTCGAGCGTACTCTGCCCGAAGTGATATCCTCCGGCAACGTTGAACTTTTCAAAGAGTTCCGTCCCCCCCTTCGCCCCGAGCGACCACGCACCGAACATATCTCCGTTTACTCCCCCCCAGTCATCTGGCGTTGGAACTGCTCCACCAGCAAAGACCAGTAAGTTATCGGTTAATGCGTAGCCAGCAGTAAGCCCCAGAACGTCGTAGCTCCCAACAAACGCACGTCCCTTCGGAGGGATGATCGCATTCGGCACAGCAACAGAGCGGAACGTCGTTGGGTCTGTAATTTCCTTTGGGGGCATCCACTGCGACATATCTATCGGAATCTCTTCGAGAATCACGTTCCCCGGCCTTGGCTTTACCCGAATCACACCGGTATCGGCAACTGGGTAGTTGGAGTAGCCCCCTGACACTTCATCTCGGCGTGTCCAAGTAATCACTGGGAAACGATAGAGGCCCGGTTTTTCGGCGATGAAGCAGACTTCGTATCGATACTCTACTCCTCCCAACTGTATTGGAGGAGGAAAAGAGAACCGGGTATAGGCGTTTGGAGCATCAATCGTGACAGAATCAAGATATTCCGGTGCAGATGCACCGATCCGGAACTCAGTGCAGGCAGTATCTCCAACGTAAACATCTTCGAATGGAACTTCATCAAGAATCCACGTCTTGTTAATGCTGACATTCCGAACCTGCGTCGTACCATCACAGAACTCCACGTTGATTGTGATGGCAATATTCCGATCCGCTTTATGCAGCGATACTCGAAGATCGTGTTCATTAGGACACCCCTCAACCGAACCATCTCTTCCTACTTCTATAAACGAAGCAAATTGAATAGGACTAACGCTTGTCGTGATTCTCCTAATCCCCTTAGAGGAACTTTTAATTGTCAGAACGTTTTCGCCGGGGTAGATGTGTCGAGGAAAAATCTCAACGGACTGAGAGTAAAGAGAAATTGAATAGAAACAGAGGAGAAGTAGTGATAGTACAAAGAGTTGTTTGGTAATGTGCATATGTTCATTGGTTGTTCTTTCTCTTAGTCTTATCGAATCACTCGTATTCTACCTGTGTCGGCAACTGCGTAGGTCTTATACCCCCCGGCTGGCTCTTCTCGGCGCATCCACGTTATCACTGGGAACTTGTAGACGCCCGGTTTCTTTCCTGTAAAGCAGACGTTGTACCAGAAGGTTGTTCCAAAGACATCGACTGGGAAGTCCGGCACGCTTTCAAATGATAGGGGGAAATTCGAGGGGAACGTGACGGAGTCGAGAATTTCTCGTCCACCAGTTGAAACTCTGAATGGCCGGCAAACTGTCTGGCCAACCCGCACATCTGGAAAGATAACTTCATCAAGAGTCCAAATCTTGTTCTGCACCTCCACCCACTCAGCACTTTCGTTCTGGTTGCAATCCACAACCTCCACGAGGATCTGTGCCGATTTGCTGACAGTCTCAATGCTGATGAGAATTTCCTGCTCTTCAGGACAATTGGGAAAGTAGCCAGCCCCCTCAACTGACCAGCTAACATCTTCCGCTCCAGAACGGACGGAGATGCTCGAAATACCGTTCACGTTCTTAATCGTCAGAACGTTCGGTCCTGAGTAAAGAGTTCTCGGAAAAATCTGTGTTACTCGTTGGGACGTTCTTGACTCTGACCAATAGTCTTCAAGAACTTCCTCCTCTCCTGACATGTTCAATGAGGAGTAGAAGCCCTCTGCCGTGGTATCTGAATCGACTCCCTTCAGTGCCCCTACAGCCTCAGTATCTACAGTCGCCTCGCTACTTTTACAACCACTTTGAATGAGCAGTCCCATTCCGAAGAACAGGGTGAGGGTAAAGATGTGGCGATGAACAGGCATACTCTTTCTATACGTATCTAAGCTATTGTGTGAAGATAAAGTCCTGCAAACCGGGAAAGTACGTTTCCCTCCCTATTGGTGCAATCCTATTTTGCGTTACAAGGTGGGAACTTCCCGTCGTTACCCGGTCGGCTAACAGTGAACAAACTTGAAGAACGGTTAGGCGACGAACTCCCCTCATATCTGTGACAGATGGGTAGAAGCAACAGAATGATTTGCAAGAACTTCAATGTTTCGCGATGTTTCCGCACCAACGTTAGGAGCAATAGCTGACGACTGAGTTCAGATAGTGGCACGATGATTTTAAATGATAGAAGGGTAATGACCATGACCTACGTGAATATCGGCTTCAGACGAGTGATAGGACTTGTTGTTCTCTTTGCTGCAACCTTCATCAGTGGAGAGAGAGGAATTGCTCAAGTCCAAGAACAGGAAGCCCCGACAATGGATACCTCTTCGATACGCGAAGATGCATTCAACGCCAACGGTTTCCGAACTGGGACTATAAAGGCTGGGGGAATGAAGTTTGTAGCACCGGGTTCAATGGCCGCCCCCACCACACTCGGAGCAACTGTCGGTGGCGCGCAAGACATTGGCTACGCTCGCCAGCTTATCGAGTCCGGGCGCATCCCGAACTTCATCGACTTCTCCCCGGAAGGTCTCTACAGCGAACACGACATCCCGACACCAGCCGCCGATTGTGACGAAAAACTCTGTCTCTCCTTAGGCTACGGTTTTGCTCCGGCAGCCGACACAAAGCAGCCAGCACTCTTCATCCACCTCGGCATGACCTCCGGCATCAAGCCAGAAGATTTTCGCCGTCCGAACCTTCAGCTTGCTTTAGTCATCGACAAGAGTGGTTCGATGAAGGGGGCGAGCATGAATGCAGTGAAGCAGGCACTACGCTCTCTCGTGGAAAAACTTGGCCCGGAAGATATTCTCACCCTCATTGCCTTCAACGATAACCCAGAATTGCTGTTGAAGCCGACTGAAGTGAAGAATAAGGAGGCAATCCTTGCAGCAATCGACAGCCTCGACGCAGATGGGGGAACAAACATCGAAGCAGGGTTAATTAGTGGCTCCTCTCAGCTTGCTGACCTTGCAGAACGGAAAGGCTATCAGAAGAGAGTAATGCTCTTCACCGACGCCCGCCCCAACATTGGCCGGACAGATTCCGGTAGCTTCCGCACAATCACCGAAGGATATGCTCAGCAGGGGATAGGTCTAACAGCTTTTGGAGTTGGGTTGGACTTTGGGCAGGAGTTGATCTACCATATCTCGCAGCTTCGTGGAGGGAACTTCTTCTTCTTAGAAACACCCGACAAAATTGCGAGAGTCTTCGAAAAAGAGTTTGATTACCTCGTCACTCCCGTTGTCTACGACTTGCGGGTGAATATTAAGACTCCAGAAGGGATGAAACTGGTTGCCGTCTATGGATTGCCAACCTGGAAGCCGGGAGACCGGGATGCCGAGCTACATGTGCCAACAGTCTTCTTCTCATCGAATCGTGGAGCGATCATCCTCCGCTACGAACGTGATGACGATTCCCCCCTCGCATTCAAACGTGGTGACCTACTGGCCGATGGCTCGCTTAGCTACATCGACGTTGATGGCAGGAAGTACAAGACCAACGCAAAACTTCGCCACGAGGCAAAAGTCTCGCTGAAACCGGGTGTGCAGTTCTACACGCACGAGGGGATGCGGATTGCCGTTGCCTTGACTAACGTCTACTTCGGTCTCCGCGACGGCTGTACGCTCTTCACCGAGGGGAAGAAAGAGGAGGCACTCGACGCAATTGCTCGCGCTCAGGCGTTAGTTGATCTGGAAAACATCACACTCTTCGACGCTGGCCTGAAAGAGGAGGTAGCACTCCTCGAGAAGCTGGGGAAGAACATTGAGCAGGCTTCCGTTATCGAGCCAAGCGAGGGTTTGAAGCCATTCGATGTGGAGAAGTTGCCGCAACGGTAGGAGGTAAATCCTCACGCAAAGACGCGAAGGCGCAAAGATCGCAGTGGAGAGATACGTACTTTTGTTCAGTAGATATTAATGAGTACCCGAGCACAGGTATGTACCTTGACGAGCTTTCCATTATCGGCCACGACAATCTTCCTCTTCCCCACCGCTTCGTTCGGCAGGAGGAGGGGGCAGATCACCTCGCAATCATCTTTCCCGGCTTCTCTTACGGAACAGATAGTCCGGCACTCTACTATCCTGCCCGCATCCTTGGCGACCTCGGCGCGGAAGTTCTGATGCTCGACAGACTTTACAGCGACCTCGAAGGGTTCCGGTCGCTCTCCGAAGCTGAGCGGGCACGCACCATCGTTACCGACGGACTCGCTCTCTGCAATGCAGGGTTGAACGAGCGGCCATATCGGCAGATTACACTCGTTGGAAAATCTATCGGCACGTTGACAATGGCTCGGCTGCTGAAGATAGAACCCCGGCTCTCCGACGCAACTTGCATCTGGCTGACACCACTGATAAAACATGAGAAGTTGAGACAGCTAATTGAGGAGAAGAAACCACGCTCACTCTTCATCTTCGGTTCAGCCGATGAACATTACGATCCAACCCTTGCAGAAAAAGTGGTGAATTCAACGGGAGGGAAATCACTCGTTATTGAGGGAGCGAACCACAGCTTAGAAATAGCGGGGAAGTTGGTCGAGTCGATTCGGCAGATTGGTTTAGTAGTAGAGGAGATTGAGCAGTTTGTTCTAATGCGAAGATAGATTGCCGAATGCGATAAGGGAAGAAGGTCTCAAATCGCTTTCAGGACATCCTTCACCGGCATAGCAATTGCAGAAATCATCGTAAGGTTTGCTTCGTCTGGCAGATCGGAGGCAACGTAGACGAGAAAGCGGTCGGCATCGAAACCGGCAACCTTGTATCCTTCCAGACTTGCTTGATAGATTGGGATTCCCTCAACTGTTGCCACAGCCCCCTCGCGATCAGCTAACGACTCTCCATCTTGCTTCCTCGTAATTACCAGCGAAACCTTTCCCTTCTCACTTTGCAGAATCATGTGGACATAGTTCCGTCCACCAAACGAACACTTGTGAGCTACCAAGAGCTTCCCTTCATCTACTTGCTGTTGAACAATCGGAATCAGTGCAGAGAAATCTTCCTCCAAGGTCTCCTTCTTCTGAGCGAGCTTCGCCTTCATCTTCTCGATCCCATACTCTTCAATGTCTCCTTTGTAGAAGGTGACTGCACAGCGCAAGTGATCGTTCACCCCAACGCGGAGTACTTCTGTGACTGACTTCAACTCTTGAGCGATCTGTGGAGGATCTACGCTTGGGGCAACCTTAGGAGATTGCAAGGCGAACCAACCAATCACCAACAGCAGCACAACGGCCGCAGCCCCGTAGAGATACGATAGCCGGAAGGCTCCCCCTTCACTCTTCTCAAGCGGGATCAGATTCGATCCAATAGTCTTCTTCAGGACAGCCTCGCGAAGATCAGAAGGCGTCGACTGGCTCTGAACAGATCGACGAAGTGCGGAGCGAACCCCCTCCATCTCCCGGAACTTGACTTCCTCTTCGGGATGTTCAGAGAGCCACGTTTCAACTTCCCGAGACTCCTCAGGAGTTGTCTCTCCGCTGAGATATTTGTGGATCAACTCGTTCATAGCTTCACTATCGTATCCGTTCCTATTCACTCCCCTCCTCCCGGCTTCGACATCCCAATCCCAAATTCTCCGGCATACGTATGCAAGTGGGATCGTAAACCAGCCCGCGCTCTACTCAGGCGGGACATCACAGTTCCAATAGGAATCTCCAGAATCTCCGCGACTTCCTTGTAGGAGAATTCCTGAACGTCGGCGAGTAACACCACCTCTCGATGTTCCTCCGAAAGTCTCTCGAGGGCGGCAAGAATATTTTCATCGCTGATGGTCTCAGCCGTGAGAGGAGCACTCCCCTCCACTCTATCCAGCAAAGTCTCATCCCCATGGTCGCTTAGCGGAACCACCTTGCGCGTTGTTACCCGCCGGTGATAGTGCCGCGCTTTATTCATCAGAATTGCGTAGAGCCAAGCCCGTGCATTCGTTCCCCGCTCGTAACGGTCAAACGACTTCCACGCCTGCACAAAGGTGTCCTGAACTAAGTCGTTCGCCTCATCACGATTCCCCTTCAGCAACCGAACAGCAGTTCGGTACAGCTCGTCAAGATGAGGGAGCGCCTCGGCTTCAAACTCTCGTTTTGTATGGTCTTTGCGAAACAGCAATAAGGTTGGCCTTCTCTACAACAAGATATTCACTTGCTTGAAATTACTTCCCTATTCTGTTCCTCACAATCTTTCCCGAAGAATCGTTCCGGGATCGATACCATACAACATCACGTCAGTATCGATCCCGGCTCTATTCACATCCCCCTTACCCTATGCACTCTATTATTCAGATCATACAAGATCACGTAGTTCACACGGAAAAGAAGCGTTAGGACGCTGGTGTGATTGTTACCCGAATCACACTGTTGTTCGCAGGGATCGAAAAGCCATCTTCACTTGCCGGACGAATGGCCGTGTTATCATCTGCTGGACCAACATTGGTCGCAGTAGGATCCTGCGCCGGCTTCTGGTCTGGCCCGGTTCCGGGCGCGGTATCTTCCTCGGTTCCAGCATCGTAGAGGGCGATAGATGATGTGACATCTCCGCTTATTGCCGTACTTCCGTTAAACAGGTCAAGTCCTTCTCCACTGAATGCGTAGAACCAGTCGTTCGACTGGACGAACATTGTGGCAATCTGCAGCCGATCTCCTGGCACAGCACTAATCGTAAACGTCGCCGGAATACCCGGAAGAATTGGACCTCCTGTGGCCATAAAAGAACCGCTCCCCTTCACTGCTGAGTTCGCCTGGAGTGTGGCAACTGTCATGGCAGTCTCACCATCTTCTGCAATTGCCTCTATCCCAGCATCCGACGGCTGCCCGACGGTAAACATTGGGTTTGCTCCCTGATAGACTGCGTAAGCTCCGGGCGAAAGTGGGACAACGCCATTTGCTCGGGTTGTGGCCAGTGTCCCGTCCTGAGAGACGTTCTCTATAGTAACTGTGAACGTTGTTGCCGTCGGCTCGGTTACCTCATCTTCACTACATCCGGCAACCAGAAGTCCGGCTGTGAGTAATGGTAGAACCTGTAACATCAATGATTTCTTCATCTCGCTTTACTCCCTGAATTGTTAAACAGTTGAATGATTCGATGCGAGGCCACAATCCTATAGGCGAATTGTGGTCAACGCAATCCACTCAGTAGATTGCCCATCCACATTCCACAGTCAGGAAGAATTATTCCACTCTTCTGCAACTCTGCAACGAAAAGTAGTTGATGAACTTTCTGCCTCAGTAAGTCGTTCTTCGCGCATGAACGAATATTTCAGTCAGATCTTCAGTGCAATTGTGCTACTTCTGCTTGGTGGAGTGAATGCTCTGCTAATCTGGACCCTTCACCGGCAGTGGTGGAAAATTCGAGGTGTTCGTCGGGCTACTTGGATGGTTCCACTCTCCGGCGTTCTCTTTGCAGGACTTTGGGCACTCTCAAGATTTCTCGGAGTGGCTCCTACCGAACGCCTCTTCGCCTTCTTGACTTCGTTCTTCTTCGTCTCCTTTATCGGCTTGATTCTCTCGCTCCCCTTCAGCGGAACCACCCTAACTCTGGAAAGAATTGTTAGGTGGGGGTGGAAGAAGTGGAACGGAAGGAAACAGGGTAACCTATCTGCCCAGGTAGAGACCCGAAACGATAACTCCGAAACGACTCCCGTAGAAGAGATAGATGTAGCTCGGCGCTCCTTGATAACGCGCGGAGCCGCCGCATTCCCGCTAATCGCGGTTAGCACTGGTACGTTCGGTTTGGCCCGCTCCACTGCGTCGGTAGTTTTCCCGAATGTCGAGATGACCTTCAACGATCTTCCTGCCGATCTCGATGGATTACGAATTCTCCACATCTCCGACCTTCACCTTGGCTACTATATCCGTCTGGAGCACTTGGAAGAACTCTTGATCGGCGCAGAAGCTCAGCGTCCAGATTTGGTGTTAATAACTGGAGATACATCGGACGACCTGACGGTTCTCTCAGAAGCTCTCAATATGATTTCTCAGCTTCGGCCCCGCTACGGAACATTTGCATCTCTCGGAAACCACGAATACTATCGGGGGATCGGTGACGTACTCAGAATCTTCGATCGAGGGCCGATCCCTCTCTTCGTTGAGAAGAACACAACGCTGAAAGTTGGGGGAAGTGATCTGGTGATTGCTGGGGCAGATGATCCGGTTGCAGCCGGTGAGGAGGGAAAGGGAAAAGAGAGTTTCTTGATACGCTCAGTTGAAAAAGCATTCGATAGTGCCCCCTCCAACGCATTCCACTTGCTGATGAGCCACCGTCCCGAAGGATTCGACCACGCCTCGGCAATGGGAATTGAGATGACGGTTGCCGGACATACCCACGCCGGAGGCCAACTTGGGTGGAACGGTCGCAGCTTCTTCGAGACCTGGCTCGGCGTTGGGAAATATCTCTGGGGGTATTATGAGAAGAATGGAGGGACATCGAAGCTCTACACCTCGGCAGGTGCAGGACATTGGCTCCCATTTCGGCTTGGAGTTCCCCGGGAAGTTCCGATCTATACGTTGAGGAGAGGACGGGGGATGGATAATTTGGCGTAGGGGGCAAAGATTTTTGCCCCCATGCGCCCGCCCCACACACATCTCCTACACAATGCAACCCCCCTTCTCATCTCATTCTTCTATCTTGCCCCCCGGTTTATCGGGTAAGGTCACTGCACTCTTTACTCTATAAACACTACAAACTCTACGAACTCTATTAAACTCTGAATCCGTTATGAATCATGTACGCGTGGCCGTCACTGGGGCGGCAGGACAGATTGGCTATTCCCTTCTCTTTCGCATTGCATCGGGCGAAATGTTCGGTCCTGATACCGAGGTCTCCCTAAATCTTCTGGAGATTACTCCAGCAATGAACGCACTCAGCGGCGTTGTGATGGAGCTTGACGACTGCGCGTTCCCCCTGGTGCGTGAGATTGTTGCCACAGACGATCCGAACGTTGGCTTTAAAGATGTCAACTGGGCACTTCTGGTTGGTGCAGCTCCACGCAAGGCAGGGATGGAGCGGAACGATCTACTGATGATGAACGGAGGAATATTCACCGTGCAGGGGAAGGCAATTAACGACAATGCTGCATCCGACGTTCGCGTTTTAGTTGTTGGTAATCCGTGCAACACCAACGCACTCATCACCATGAACAACGCGCCGGACATCCCGAACGACCGATTCTTCGCTATGACTCGCCTCGACCAAAACCGCGCAATGTCACAGCTTGCCCAGAAGTCGGGAAGTCGTGTCGGCGATGTGACAAACATGGCAATCTGGGGGAACCACTCATCAACCCAATATCCAGATTTCTTCAACACAAAAATTGGCGGAAAGCCTGCAACTGAGGTGATCGAAGATCACGACTGGTTGAAAGGAGATTTCCTCTCGATAGTACAGAAGCGTGGCGCGGCAATTATCGACGCTCGGGGAGCAAGCTCGGCAGCTTCGGCAGCAAACGCAGCACTTGATACTGTGGTCTCCCTCATCAACCCAACACCGGAAGGTGACTGGCATTCGGTTGCCGTCTGTTCTACTGGAGAGTATGGAACGCCGGAGGGATTGATCGTCGGCTTCCCAATCAGAACCAACGCCGATGGCTCGTGGGAAGTTGTAGAGGGTGTTGAGCATAACGATTGGGCAAAAGAGAAAATCACCGCATCAATCGAAGAGCTTCAGTGGGAGCAAGATGCCGTGAAAGATCTTTTGGGATAAAAAGTTCGGAAAGTGTTAAGGTTGATTCCTATTCACTTCGCAGAAAATCAACCTTCTATCGGAACTCAACGCTCGGGGCTGTTAACAAGCTCCGGGCGTTCTTTTTTTCGCCAAATCGATAGGAGAAGCAGCAACCCGTAAGCGGCAAAAGGCAACTGCAAAATTTTCATCATCGTCTGGTAGCGTGGCAGAGGGAAGAAGAGCACCACCACAACAGTAGAGGTGAGGAAGAAGAGATAGAAGTGCCAAAATCGCCTCCACGAAAAGGTTCGAATAACTCCGTAGAGGCTCAGCAGAAAAAGTCCAATAGTCGGAAGAAGGTAGAGAAGATTTCCACTCTCTGGGTAGAAGGGAATGTAGCTAAAGAACCAGAAGAACTTCAGGATCGAGTTGCTCGCCACTTCTCCCGGATGTTCTTTGATGTAGGCAACCGCCAACTTCTGATATTCTTTGCTCATCACTACTTCGTACTGGTCGCTTCTAACATCTTTCAACGCCCCAGCCACCTCATCGAACCCAAAGTTCCCAACGTAGTGAGGATTGTGGCCACGGTAGAGGTTGAGTCCAAACCCAGTAGTGAGGGGAACAAATGCGTTGAAGGTATTGATATTCCGCACCGACCAGGGGAGAATAGCTCCGAATGCAATAGCTCCAATTAAAAGAGCAGGCAAAATTTCTTTGCGGAAGAGGAGGATAGGGAGAACGAGTGCCGTGAAGAGAACAAACTCCGCCCGGAGATACATCAGCACGGCTAAGACCAGACCAATCATTGGAATCCTCCAGCCTCCCTTCCCCATCTTTGCAATCAACAAGAAAAGGTAGAGAATCAAAAAGTGGTAGAGAACTGTCGGGGTAAAGGAGAGGTTCGCGTAGAGGAACTCCGGTAAAACTGCACCGATTCCGGCAGCCACCAAACCAACCGTTTCTGAAAAAAATGTTGTGCAAACTCGGTAGAGAAGCCATATCGTCGCAGTGGAGAGAAGCAAGTGAGTCAGGAGCAAGAGGATATTCCGCAGAGTCGGATTCTCGATTGTGAGATAGGGAGCCAGAAAGAGAACGTAGCCGGGGGGCATAAAGGCAGACTTGAAAGCTTCTGCGTTGGGTCGATATCGATCAATGGTGCTATCTCCATCAATCGAGAAAAAGGAATATCCCTTTCCGTGAACGAGGTTCTTACTGATCTCACCATACTCCCAGTAGTAGTCGTTCTTCAGATCGCCGTAGATACCGATAAAGGCAAGCCGAAGGAGAAAACCGAACAGGAGGATGTATCTCATCAAACGCTTCGATGAAATCGTTTGCAGCCTCGCAAACAGAGAGCCGGTATCAAGTTGTTTGGAAGAGATCATCCTCAAAAATTCATTTCAATCAATGTCTCGTCCCACAAACAAGACACCCGGAAAACTGCGCGAAGATAGACCCAGAGGAACGATCTGGCAATGAAAGAATCGATTCGGGTGTTCCCACGAGTCCCTGTGGATAAGGCGTGGAAAGAATTATCCACACAACGTTTTGAGGACACGCTACAAACTCATAGTTTCCCGGTTATCCTCACCTCAGTTTTATCGGTTTTGGAACTACAAACGTACAGGAACAGTAAGCACCAGTGCCAATCAGTGAGGGAAATATTCTGAACGAAGGGGGGGGACAATACCCTCTCGAGAAGATGATTGGACGTCCTCGGCGCAATGTAGTGCCGATGGAGACTTCTGGTGATCGTGTTCCACCCCACAGCAACGATGCCGAGATGGCCGTTCTGGGTGCGATGATGCTCGACAAGGATGCCGCTAACGAGGCAATCCGCATCCTCTCAGCAGAAGCATTCTACCGTGAAGCACACCGGATTATCTACGAGGCCATGCTCTCCCTCTCGGAGCGGAACCAACCGATTGACATCATTACGCTGAACGAGGAACTCCGCCGTCGCGAAAAACTGACCGATGTAGGTGGCTCCCACTATTTAGCCGAACTGAACCGCAAGACTCCGACGACAGCAAATATCGAGCACCACTCCCGCATTGTCTTCGAAAAAGCGTTGAAGCGGAAGATGATTGGGGCAGCGATGGGAATCATCGGCTCTTGCTACTCCGATTCTACCGACGCATTCGAGGAGCTGGATAAAGCTGAGCAGACAATTTTTGAGATATCCGAGAGCAGAAATCGGACAAGTTCCAGTTCAATGGAACGGTTGGCAAAGGAGACGATCGACATGCTGCAGGAGATTTCTGAGCGGCGTGCCGATGGAGGGGGTGTTGTAGGAACGCCAACTGGTTTGATGCAGCTCGACCGCCTAACGGGAGGGTTCCAGAAGTCTGACCTGATTATTCTGGCGGCGAGACCATCGATGGGAAAAACTGCCATCGCTATGTCGATGCTGCGAAACGCGGCAGTTGACTATAAGAAACCAGCCGCCTTCTTCTCACTTGAAATGTCGGCTCAGCAGTTGATGCTCCGTCTGATCTCTGCCGAAGCGAAAGTGAACGCTCACAGACTTCGGACAGGAGACCTACGGCAGGAGCACTGGCAGCAGATCGTCTCGACAATTCACCGCTTAGCTGCAGCTCCAATCTATATCGACGACACGCCAGCCCTCAGCATCATGGACTTACGCGCCCGCGCCCGTCTGCTGAAGCGTGAGCACAACATCGAGCTTCTGATTGTTGACTACCTTCAGTTAATGCACGCTCCGAAGTCAGAAAGTCGCGAGCGAGAAATCTCGACAATCTCGCGTGGACTGAAGCAGTTGGCAAAGGAATTACAGATTCCAATTATTGCTCTGTCGCAGTTGAACCGCTCGGTTGAATCCCGTAGCGACAAACGCCCAATGCTGAGTGATCTCCGTGAATCTGGTTCTATCGAACAGGACGCCGACGTTGTGATGTTCGTCCACCGTCCCGAATACTACGGCTTCTCGGTTGATGAAGAGAACCGGTCGACCGAAGGCGTTGCCGAAGTAATCGTCGGCAAGCAACGAAACGGACCAACTGGTGATGTCCGCTTAGCTTTCATCAAAGAGTTTGCTCGCTTCGAGAACCTCGACGAATTCCACGCTGAGGCGGACGAATATCTTCCCCCAGCAAGTGACGAGGATCCGTTCTAATGGAACTCTCTCCCGACACAATCAACGTTCTCGATTTTCTCGAATCGTTCAGTGAGACCGGGCTTCGCAAGCGGAACGATGTGGGAACGCTCTTCGAGTTAACAGCGTTGCGGGAAGCAGATGAAGAGATGAACAACCTCCTCTTTCACGGCACACACTTCCACAATCTCTACCAGACTCTACGCCGTGCCGAGGCAAACTCCGAGGGTTTCAAAAATCTTGAGAAAGAATTCTTAGAGGCTACTGAACGGCTGCGCGACCTAATTGCGCAAGCACTGTTGGAGGCCGAAAAAGAACAAGTTGAGCGGTTCGAGATAACGTACTATGCAATGACTCAAGGAAGTCTGCGAAATCTGATTGACTTAGCACACGACCTGAACGTAGCTAAGCGTGTGCAGAACGACTATAAATTCAAAGGGCAAAATTAAAAATTCAAAAGAGGGAAGGAACGAAAGGGAGAGCCTTCAGACAGAGCCAGCACCTACTATTAAATTCTTCTTTTGAATTTTTACTTTTGAATTTTGAATGCCCTCCCCTCTACCTTTTGAATGTTGAATCTTTACTTTTGAATTCTCTCTCTCATGATTCTTGACCTCACTGGGATTCGTGCTTTAGTTACTGGCGGTACGCGGGGCATTGGCAAGGCTATCACACAAATGCTTGCTGCCGGGGGTGCTCGCGTTGCAGTTAACTATAAAAGCAAGTCGGGACCAGCAGATGAGTTGAGCCGCGTGTTAGGCGAACGCCACTTCGAGCACATGATGCTCCGCGCCGATCTTACGCAAGAGCGAGCAGTTGGTACAATGGTGAAGCGTATTGACGAGTCGTGGGGAGGCTTAGATCTTCTGGTTGTTAACCACGGTATCTGGGAGCGGGGGGCAATAGGAGAGATGAATCTTGCCGACTGGAAAGATACGATCAACACCAACCTCACAGCCCCGTTTATCGTCATCAACGAGACTCTTCGCTTGATCTTTGAAGAGAAGCCATCCGCACCGAAGCGAATCATCTTTATCGCATCTTCCGCCGGTATCCGTGGTGAAGCAGAACATGCCCACTACGCTGCAAGCAAAGGGGGCATGATTGCGATGATGAAGTCTTTAGCCGTAGAACTTGCCCCGCAAGGAGTTACCGTAAACGCCGTTGCTCCTGGTTGGATTGAGACAGAAATGACAACCGACTACCTCGACATAGAAGGAAATCGAGAAAAGATTTTGGGACGGATCCCCCTCGGGAAAATCGGAGCACCGGAAGATGTCGCAGCTGCCGTACTCTTTTTAGCTTCACGGCAAGCCGGGTTCATTAACGGACATGTGTTGCGGGTAAATGGTGGAGAGACGATTTGAATTGAATTCAAGAGAAGTAGGATCAGCGGAAGCCGGGAAGTCGATGCAATGGTGTGTAAGGGGTCTCCAGTAGGTTGTAAGAGATACCACTCTTCAAGCATCTCAAACCAATATCTCCCCCCTTTTGAATTTTGCACTTTTACTTTTGAATTCTCTTTACATAATTCTCCTCCCCCTTGTTCGTTATCTTTGCCACCTCAAACATGAATTACGGAACTACAGTATCAACTCACTTATACGGAGAAAGAACCATGGCATTAGAAATCACTGACGCAAACTTCGAGCAAGAAGTTCTTCAGTCGGATAAGCCGGTACTTCTCGATTTTTGGGCAGCCTGGTGCGGACCATGTCTTGCAATTGCGCCGATGATCGAGGAATTGGCAAACGATATGGAGGGGACGGCAAAAATTGGCAAGGTTGACATTGATAACAACCCAGGCATTGCCGCCAAGTATGGCATCCGCGCAATCCCAACACTGATGATTTTCGACAACGGAGAAGTTGTTGAGCAGATGGTTGGTGGAAATGTGCGGAAGGCTTCGTTAGCAGAGAAGCTGAACTCTATTGCTGGCCCAACTGCCTAAAGCTGATTGCCTTACAACAACCGACAATAGATGTAAACAACCCCTCGACTTGATAGAAGTCGAGGGGTTGTTCTATCTGGCACAATCCTCTACGCTCCCCTTGTGCAGAAGGGGTAGAACTGAGCACACAAAGACGAACAAAGATTTCCCCTCGCAACCGATCTCCCTTTTCTCTCTACAGTGCATTTTGCTCCTCAAGTTTCTTGATATCTCCGACAACAATACTATGCTCCAACAACTGACAACAGCTTTGCAGTTCAATCGAGAGAACTTCGATGGATTCTCCTTGCAGGAGATCTACCGCCGTCTTCTCCTCCCCCGCATGATTGAAGAGAAGATGCTCCTGCTACTGAGGCAGGGAAGAATTAGTAAGTGGTTTTCTGGTATTGGTCAGGAAGGAATTTCGGTTGGCGCAACGCTCGCCCTCGGGGCAAACGATTGGATACTCCCACTTCACCGCAATCTTGGCGTCTTCACTACACGCGATTTTCCACTCGGGAAACTCTTTGCGCAATGGCAGGGTAAGGCTGATGGCTATACGAAAGGACGGGATCGCTCCTTTCACTTTGGTGCGCCAGAACATCGAGTGGTTGGGATGATCTCACACCTCGGCTCGATGTTGGGTGTTGCCGACGGTATCTCTTTGGCCGGTAAGCTGATTGGAGATGATGCAATTGCTCTCGCATTTATCGGAGATGGTGGAACAAGTCAAGGAGATTTTCACGAGGCAGTAAACCTTGCCGCCTGCTGGGATCTGCCGGTAATCTTCATGATTGAAAATAACGGCTACGCACTCTCCACTCCCGTTCGCGAACAGTTCCGCTGCGCTCAACTTGCCGATAGGGCAATCGGCTACGGTATCGAAGGTGTGACGATTGATGGGAACAACGTGCTTGAAGTGTACGAGACAATCCGTCGTGCTGCTGCGGTTGCTCGGGCAGAAAAACGACCCATCATTGTGGAGGCAATGACGTTCAGGCGGCGTGGCCATGAGGAGGCTTCAGGTGTTGCCTACGTACCAAAGGAGTTGATTGAAGAGTGGGAGAAGGTGGATCCAGTAGCAACCTTCGAATCGTGGCTCCTCGAAGAGGGAGTGCTCGACCAGAGTTTGATTACCACGATACGTGAGATACACAAAAGAGATATTGAGGAGGGAGTAGAGCATATGATGTCTGCTCCAGAGCCTATCCCGCAAGTTGTCACTGAAGTGCGAGATGTCTACGCTCCATCTCCACCTATTTGGAATACTCTACCGACTGAAAGTGGCCCGGAGCTTCGACTTGTTGATGCTATTTCTGAAGGCTTACGGCAAGGGATGGAGCAAGACTCTTCCCTCGTGATTATGGGTCAGGATGTGGCTGCCTACGGTGGTGTCTTTAAAGTTACCGAAGGGTTCGTTGAGCGGTTTGGAACCGAGCGAGTTAGGAACACTCCACTCTGCGAGGCAGCTGTCCTCGGCGCAGGACTTGGCTTAGCCGTGCGAGGCATTCCGTCAGTAATTGAAATGCAGTTTGCTGACTTCGTCTCCGAAGGGTTCAACCAGATCGTCAACAACTTAGCGAAAACCCACTACCGCTGGGGAACGCCTGTCAACGTCACAGTACGAATGCCAACCGGCGGCGGCGTAGCAGCAGGCCCATTTCACTCGCAAAGTGACGAAGCTTGGTTCAGCCACGTTCCGGGACTGAAGGTGCTCTTCCCATCTAACCCATACGATGCAAAAGGCTTGATTGCCGCCGCCCTTCGGGAACCAAACCCCGTGATGTTCTTTGAACACAAATATCTCTACAGAAGTGCTCGGGGTCCTGTCCCGGAGGAGTACTACACACTCCCAATCGGTTCAGCTCGAGTAGTGCGAAGTGGATCGGGAGGAACAATCATCACTTGGGGAACCGGCATTAGTTGGGGAATGGAGGTAGCGGAGAGTTTGCCCGATTACGATCTGGAAGTGATTGACCTGCGGAGCATCTTACCCTGGGATCGCGAGACAGTTTTTACTTCGGTTCGCAAAACCGGACGGGCGTTGATCTTGCACGAAGCAACGCTCACCGGAGGATTCGGTGGTGAGATCGCTGCGGTGATCGGCGAAGAACTGTTTGGTGAACTTGATGCCCCCGTAATGCGATGTGCCTCACTCGACACCCCAGTTCCATTCAACAAAGGACTGGAAGATCAGTTCATGGCGAAGAGTCGGCTGAGGGATGTAGTAGAGAAGATGGTGAAGTATTAGAGTTGAAAGTTTGTAGAGTTAAGAGTGTATAGAGTTCGTAGAGTATCTGTTGTTGTCGATTTTTTTCTATCACAGTTCACTCCGGACTGCTCCGAAAATCTTCATTGTCTTCTGGTCTTGGACGAAGGCAATCAACGCAAGCTCTTCCTGATTGACTTCGTCGGGAATCACTAAACGTCCTTCTACACGATTCGCTTTCCCTAACGGAATACGTTCAAGTAGACGGACAACGTTGGCATGGTTGAGCTTCTTCCCTTTGTTCTCTCCACGTGAGACATCGGAGGTCAAATTGTTTTCCACGAGCAGGAGAACAAGGTCGGCATTTGAAGGAATAGTGTCGAGTGTACAAGCGTAGCGGATGACACTGGCACTATCTATTCCAGCACTGATCCCAATCTTCAGGCTACCAGGTATCGTCAGTGCTTTCGCAATTTCATTTCGTCCTCGCGACTCGTTAGAGCCAGTGAACTCTACACTTCCGTTCACGATCATCTGTGGTGTGTAGATCGACTCCAACCGGAATACCTCAGCATACGCACGTTGTCTATCAGACCAGGTAGAACTGCTAAAGCGATCTTTCCAGCCAAGGCGATCCCAGTAATCGACGTGAAACGCAACGGGGAAGAGTGCAATCCCTTTCTCTTCCGCCTCTGCCACAAGTCTGTTTAAGAACTTCTCTGCTGGGGGACAACTGGAACATCCTTCGGAAGTGAACAACTCGACAAGGGCAAAGCCGGAAGTTGCTGTGTCAGGAATCTCCTGCATCTGCCCCAACTTCTCTGAATTGTGGGGAGCAGTCCCCCCAAAGAAGATCATTGCTCCCGCTGCCACTATCACCAACGCACATAGTACTATTAGGAATCGCATACTCTTTCTCCGATATAGAATATCCGCTTTGCAACGGAAGGATAGAACCTAAAGAAAAACGGCGAGGTACGTTGTTCGTACCTCGCCGTTCTATTCCCCGAATCTTCGGAGTTATTCCACTAAGATCACTTAGTTAATCTTCCGCATCTCGATACGGCGATTCTCTTGGCGACCTTCTGGTGTGTCGTTCGTTGCGGTTGGTTGTATCTCACCATATCCCTTCGTCTCAATACGGCTTGCGGCGATACCATGATCGACAAGCCACTGCTTCACCGAGTTTGCACGGTTCAGCGAGAGAGTCTGGTTGTTCTGGTCGGAACCGACGTTGTCTGTATGTCCACCAATCTCTACACGAACGTCTGGGTTATCATCTCTCAAGCTTACCAGTACTTCGTTCAGCACTCGCTCTGACTCTGGCTTGATCTCCCACTTACCAGTCTCGAACACAATCCCCTTCAGAACAAGTGGTTTGTCGGTGTCGAAGACGTTGTTCGTGACAACCTCGCGCTCAACAACAGTGCGAGTCTCGGTACGCTCAACCAGAACATCGTCGCTGCCGTCAAGCGGGTTCGTCTTCTTCTGGTTGACTTCTGCACCGTCGGAGATACCACCATCATCGGTGTCTCCCTTATTTGGATTTGTGCGGTATTTGTTTACCTCATCTCCGTCAGTCAATCCATCCTTATCACTGTCCCGATCGTTCGGATTGGTCAAGTGGGTGGTTACTTCCGCTCCATCGGTCAAACCATCAGTGTCGGAATCAACTTTCAGTGGATCTGTCTTGTAGCGGTCAAGCTCCTCAGCGTCGTTCAACGTATCACCATCGGTGTCTGCTTTGGTAGGATCGGTGCGATAACGGTTCACCTCATCACCGTCAGAAAGTCCTTCACCGTCAGTATCTCTGTTCAGCGGGTTTGTCTTGTGCTGGTTGATCTCCGCACCGTCAGTTAGACTGTCGCCGTCGGTATCCTTTTCGAGAGGATTTGTGCCATGTGTGTTCACTTCGGCTCCGTCGGTCAAGCTATCGCCATCGGTATCACGCTTCAGCGGATCGGTGCGATGGCTGTTCACCTCAGCACCGTCGGTGAGTCCGTCGCCGTCGGTATCTGGGTTATTCGGGTCAGTACCGATTGACTGCTCATACTTATCGGTGAGCAAATCACCATCGGTATCCGTTTCACCACCTTCACCAAATGCGTAAACGAAGCCAGCCATGATATTCCAGAGACCATCATTCTTATCGTCGAGGTTTGGGTTGAGAGCATCGTTCAACCCGAGGTAGTTAACACCTTGCAATTCAAGCGCAAAGTTTTTCGAGAGCTTAAAGTTGGCACCTACACCAACAGGTATTGCAAAGTAGGATCCAGAAAGCTCCTCACGTGGAGCCAACAGAGGGAACGTTGTCTTTCCATCGGCAGTATCAGCATTGTAGAGAATGAGGCCAGCACCAACCACAGCATATGGGCTAAACGTATTGTTTGCCCAAGGGGTGATGTTGAACCGTAGGTCGATAGGGATCGCCGTTCCCTGAACGTTGAGAAGGTTCAAATCTTCCTGCTTGTCGACGTAGCTCATAAAGCCCGCACCGATCTCTGCGTGCAACTGCTCAAGCAATGCGTAACGCAGAAATCCTCGCACTCCCCAGGATGGATTTACTTCACTCCCCTCGGTAACTGCAATTGTAGCTCCTCCATGAAGTCCAGCACCCCACCGGTACTCCTGGGCAAAAACTGATAATGATGTCGCGCTGCAGAGCAGAGCTGAGATGAAAAGTCGTCGTAAAAGTAGCATAACAGACCTCTTGATAGTTAATGAACCTAATTGTATTCCTTGTATGGATTTCTTAGTATATACTCACATTTAAAGCCCGCTTGACCGCAATTGGTATGCCACAACGTGGAGAGCTACAGAAGCCACGATCACACACACAATCTTGGACGCAACGGAGTGAAAGGGAATGAAGTTAGCAAGGTACTGTCGCAACTTGTTAATACGATGTGAGGTTATCAACAGCCACAATCTATCTGATTCTTAACAGAACTGCAATTTGCTGAGAATAGAACGGTACTTCTGTCACAAGTCTTGAATTTCGTGGGGAGGACAACACCTGTAACGCTTGCTACAACAGTTTAAGAAGATCAGACCGATCCATCAAAACTAAGCCAAGCCAGAAAACTCCACCAAATGTTGTAGGGATTGTCAGGTTATCGTCAATTGAACTCCCCCCTTCGCTTAAAGCCTCCACCACCATCCCAACAATTGAGGCAACCACTCCTATTAGGAGGAACTCCCACGTAGCCCCTGTAAGAAGTGCAAAGATCACAACAACCATCATTGCCGTCACGAAAAAGGCAGAAGAACCCTCCACACTTTTCCTCAAAAATTTCCGCTTACCGAACTTTCTGCCATAGAGGGCTGAAGCGGTATCGCTAACAATAAGTACGGTAAAGGAAATAATTCCGATAATTTTTGGAAATAGAAGCACACAGAGGCAGGCTGAAATGAGAACGAAGGTGGCTCCATTAATTTCTGGACGAGAACCCGATTCGTGAGGGCGAAGCAAGGATCCAAAAACTTGACGAAACCAGACATCAAAATTTGGGAAGAATCGACGGAGAACTTCGATCACAATCGCAATCCCGGTTGCGGGCAATAGCAACCAGAGAAAAGCCAACTTGGGGAGGAGCCAATAGAGAAGCGGAATACCGAGCGAACTGAGGTGGATCAGTTTACGCTTTACTTCGTTCCGCATTGAAATCTGATTCGGTCTCTGCCGAACTCCTGTTTCTCTACTTGCCTGTCCCTTAACAACTGCCATTCAGTCTCCGCAAAATGAGAACGCCCACCTTCGGATATCTCTCTCGAAGGTGGGCGCAAAGTACGGAATTACAGAATCATAATATGGAGCGTTAAGCATTCAGCCTTCAGCAATAAACGCCATCGACTCTCACTTCCTCCCCACTCTATGAACTCTCAACTCTACAGACTCGCAACTCTATGAACTCTTCTCAACACTCGATTCAACCGATACATTCTCACCGGAAGCAAGGCGTGCTTGCAACATCTGTTTCACTTCCATAGGGGGCAATTCTTCCCCTTTGATAACCATCTCGATCTCTTCAGAGTCAAGCGTCTCACGCTCTATCAGCAATGCTGACATTGTGTGGAGCAACTCTTCATGTTGCTTCAGAACTCTCTGAGCAAGTTCCATCCCCTCATCAATGATATGCCTCACTTCCTTGTCGATGATCTCGGCTGTTGCCTCACTAATATCTTTGTGAACTGCAAAGTCACGTCCGAGAAATACTTCCCCATCTCCCGATGAATAGTTTACCGGGCCGAGCTTATCGGACATTCCGAGTTCGCAAACCATCTGGCGCGCCATCTGCGTCACCATCTTAATATCTCCCTGCGCACCACTGGTAAGATTCCCGAAGACAAGGAGTTCGGCGGCACGTCCACCGAGAGCCATCGCAATCTTTGCCTCGAACCACTCTCTGGAACGTGAGTGCTTATCATCTTCTGGCAAGAAGTGCGTAACGCCGAGAGCACGACCACGCGGAATAATTGTCACCTTGTG
This sequence comes from Kapaibacterium sp. (SeqCode), assembly GCA_050248595.1. Taxonomy (GTDB): domain Bacteria; phylum Bacteroidota; class Ignavibacteria; order OLB7; family OLB7; genus JAGWAZ01. The sequence continues at coordinate 2,632 of JBFWSB010000009.1, read as the reverse complement.
AACGGGATCGCCGTGCGGAACAAACTTCCCAACAATAACGTGCCCGCACTCATGGTAGGCAGTCATCTTCTTTTCGTCTTCTGTCATCACCATTGTACGGCGCTCAAGCCCTAACATCAGTTTGTCTTTCGCCATTTCAAAGTCGTACATCGTCACCCGCTCACCATTGCGACGCGCGGCGAAGATAGCTGCCTCGTTGCAGAGGTTGGCAATGTCTGCTCCACTGAACCCAGGCGTCGCCTTTGCTAACGAGTCCAGATCAACATTCTCGGCCAGCGGAAGTTTGCGTGTGTGAACTTTCAAGATGCCCTCGCGACCACGGCGATCGGGCAGATCGACGATCACCTGACGGTCGAAGCGTCCCGGCCTGAGAAGTGCCGGATCAAGTACGTCCGGACGGTTGGTTGCGGCGATGATAATAACGCCGGTATTTGGCTCGAAGCCATCCATTTCTACAAGAAGTGCGTTCAACGTCTGCTCCCGCTCGTCGTGTCCCCCTCCAAGCCCTGCACCTCGTTGCCGACCAACCGCATCAATTTCGTCGATAAAGACAATTGCTGGGGCAACCTTCTTCGCCTGCTCGAATAGGTCTCGCACGCGACTTGCGCCAACACCGACAAACATCTCCACAAAATCTGCACCCGAAATTGACATAAACTGCACGCCTGCCTCTCCCGCTACAGCTCTGGCCAGAAGGGTCTTCCCTGTGCCGGGTCTACCCAGCAGCAACACACCACGTGGAATCTTCGCTCCCAACCGCTGGAAGCGTCCTGGATCGCGGAGGAACTCTACAACCTCTTGCAGTTCTTCCTTCGCCTCTTCGGCTCCGGCCACATCGGCAAACGTAATGCGGGGCGAGGTTTCGCTCAGCATTTTCGCGCGCGACTTACCGAAGCTAAAGATGCCCCGAGTAGCCCCCCCCTGCATTCGACGGAAGAAGAAGATCATCACTGCTATGAGAATTAGCCAAGGGAAGAATGTGAGAAGGAAGCCCCACATAAAACTGTCCCCCTCATCAATTACCACCTCTCCCTTAATCTTCGGATCCCAAGCTGCCAACGTCTCGTCAGAAACGGGAGCAAGTTCAGTGAAGATATATTCTGTCTTCTGCGTCTCCCCTCCTCTTCCGGCAACCTTCACATCCATCGCTTCGGTCAGTTTGCCTTGGAACTCCCAACTGTTGTCTTGGGACTTGATAAGTTTTGCATCGTTGATGACTTCGGCATTTAGCAACCGTTGGAATTCGTCGTAGCTGACCGGTACAGTCTGTGAAGAGCGTTGGCCAACGAGCATCAGGATCAGCAGGAAGCCTGCAATAATTACCAGCCAGGCCACCACTGTTCGCATCATACGGCTGACACCCGGTTCCTCATCACCGGATCGCTTGCCGGGACGACGATCAGGCCCCCCCGGATTGATTTCGTTACTCATGAAACTTGATCGTAATGTATGTTAGTATCGCTTTACTTTTGATCGTGGATTTAGGGAGATTGATAGTCTCCCTCCCCTTCACACTGCATGAAACAGCCCTACTCCGTGAACTCTATCAACCCTTAACTCTACAAACTCAGCTATTCATCTAAGATGTAGATTCCCGCTAAATTCCTCCCCTCTTCAGCGTAGTCAAGTCCGTAACCAACAACGAAGCGGTCTGGAATCTCGAAGCCAACATAATCTGGCTTCTCACTCGATTCTCCCGCTTCGGGTTTGTAGAGAAGGGCGGCAACGGTTACCGATGCAGCCCCTTTCTGATGGAAATACCGACGAAGTGCCGAGGCAGTTCTGCCGGTATCGATAATATCTTCGACGACGATGACGTTCCGCCCCCGGATTTCAGTGCCCGGCTCTGCCGTAAAAGTCAGTGAGCCGGATGAGACCATCTCCCCACCATAACTTGAAGCTCGAACAAAGTCGAGCTGTACCGGTTGGCAAAGGCGGCGAATCAGATCAGAAAAGAAGGGAGTAGCTCCTTTTAAAACGCAAACCAAGAGTGGTGAAGCCTCTCCTTCTTCTGGTTCAAGGTCTCGATCTAATCGAGACGCAATACGATCGACGGCGTTCTCTATTTCCGACAACGAAAAGAAGAGGACAAATCGTTTCCCTTTCAGGAGTATCTCCTCTGGAGAATAGAACCGACTCATATCGTCTGCAATTCCATCTTCAGAATTCGCTGTGTCTTTGGGTTTACTTTGAATCGTTCGTCGATTCGCATACCGCAGACCCAGATAATCTTATCTCCGTCGGTGATTACCATCACTTGCCGCTTTCTGTCGAGTGGGATTTTCTGGTCGATCAGAAAATCACTCAATTTCTTTTCCCCTTTCATGCCGAGCGGGTGGAATCGATCCCCCTCACGCCAAGAACGGATCGTCAATTTCTCGGGCAATCGGTCTGCGTCCACATATTCCACCTTGCCGTTCGAGACAAACTTCGGTTTGCCATTATCGAAGAATGATGTCTTCAGTGTTAGGCCAGCAATCTCTATCGAATCCCCAATATCAAACAGCCGATCGACATCCCGAACCACCGGAGGATTTTTCAGCAGCACAATCGTATCCCGATCACGAAGCGCTTCGAACCGGCCACCGAGACTGGCTCGCGCTCCGGTCTCCTTCCAGATCAGGCTAAGCCC